>NZ_JBFTEG010000030.1:0-29850 GCF_041027545.1 Pseudomonas zhanjiangensis
GCCCTCCTGCTGCCATGGCTGCACCACTACAACTGGCACCGCCCACATGCCAGCCTCGGTTACAGCCCGCCCATTAGCCGCGCGCCACTTCCACTGAACAACGTACTGGGTTTACACAGCTAGCCGGGGTTGCATTTTTGATGGGGCTGGTACGCTAACCCCGTCAACTATCACAGGAGGCACCCCAAGGAAACACTGCTCCAGAGGTGGCTCGTGCTTAATAGTTCACTAGCCGGATAAACCTAAATCGGCGTCCAGATTTGTTGGCAACAGCACCGGGAGTTTTCCCGGGCAACTGCGGCCGTTCTCGCCGAGTCTGGAGGCCGTAGGGGGTTCTAGTCTGCCTAGTCCAGGTGATCCGCCAGCTAGCTGAACAGTCTTAGCGCTCGGCGCTGTCGACGTTGGCGAACCTCAGGTCGTGCTTGCTACGTGGCTGTGATTCGGCAATGCGCCTGGCGGTGGTGGCGGTACTCCTGCTGCGAATGCGAGTGGTAAGTAGGGGGCGTGGATGGCGCCTAAGAATCACAGTCACGTACTCGGGCAAGGTCACTTGGAACTATGCGGCCTGCTTTCTCCCCTACGAAATCCCGGTGGTGCGCCAACATGCTGTGGGGTAATTGTTTGGGTGGCGTTTCATGCCGGAAAGCTGTGATTCGGCACTTGAAAGTCGATGCCCATCTGTGAGTGTATCGCGCCGCATTGCTTGGCAGCTTAGCTCCAGCGTCCGGCGGCAAAATTAACTCACCGTTTAGGTCTGCAACCTATGCTATTAATTCCTAGCAGATGCTCCAGCGATTCCGTGGCCACTGCAAGTATGTGACGCAGAAGGCAATTCGATCTGACTCGGCTCTCACCACATGAACAAAGCAACCGCCGTTACGCTCACAGTAGTCCTCGGTTTGGTCGCGATCTCCGTCCCGATTGCGATCGCGATCCACCTGGCTTGGAAGCAAGCCTTCAATCAAGAGATGGAGCTTGCATCCTCAATCGCCCAAGACATCCTTCGGCGAAACCATGCTTCATTGGATCAAGTAAGGGCAGTGTTTCACGAACTGGCGGCTGCGCAGGCTTCGGACCCGTGCTCGGACGAGAACAGGCGCTTGATGGCAAAACTCGACCTGGGGTCAGAGCATGTGCAGGCGATCGGCTACATCAAGGACAACGTTTTACGCTGTTCCTCTTTCGGCCGGCACAAGACAGTTGTCAGCGCACCGGCTTACGAAACGTCCTACGGCGCCGAGATCCGACTTGCACTGGAGTTTCCGCTTCTGCCGGGGAAGAAATTCCTAGTCGTGACCGATAAGGCTACGGGCTATACCGCGGCAGTCCACCCCAATCTTCCTATCGATGTGTTCGCTGAGGATCCCGACATATCCGTCGGCCTGTTCTCGGTACCATCGGGGAGGCTGATCCTCGGCAGGGGGAATTTCCAGCAACAATGGATGGGTCACCTTGGCGATGCCGAGCAGGCGCAGTTTTCCGACACACAGAGTCTTGTCGCCATTCAGCGCTCCAGCCGGTACGCCTTTGCGGCCTTCGCCTCCGTACCGACGGCGAAGGTCTACCAGGGGCTTGTTCAGGCCGCCCTCGTTCTCGTGCCCATCGGTGTCGCGGCGGGTGTGGCGCTCGGGTTTGCCGTCCGCTACCTGGCCATGCAGCAACTGGCTCTGCCGGCGATGCTCAAGGTGGCCCTGAGGCGCCACGAGTTCTTTCTGAACTACCAACCGATCGTCGATTTGCAGACGGGGAAGTGGGTGGGGGCTGAAGCCCTCATCCGCTGGCGCCGGCCGAACGGCGAACTGGTTCGTCCCGATCTATTCATCGCAGTCGCGGAAGAAGCCGGCCTCATCCAGCGCGTTACCCAGCGCGTCATGACCATCCTGGGCAGCGAAGCCGGCGAATTGTTCGAGCGCTATCCGGACTTCCATATCGCCGTCAATCTGTCCGCTGCCGACCTGGAGTCCCAGGCGACGATCGAAGGCCTCAGGTGTCTGGCCAGAGAGACCGCTGCGCGTCACGGTAACCTGCTGATCGAGGCCACGGAAAGGGGGCTCATGAGGGCAGAGGTGGTGAAGGAGATCCTGGGCGAGATTCGGTCCATGGGAGTTCAGACTGCAATAGACGACTTCGGCACTGGCTATTCGAGCCTGTCCTACCTCGAGTCGTTTGAATTCGATTACCTGAAGATTGACAAATCCTTCGTGGACACCCTCGGTAAAGATGCTGCCACAAGCCAAGTGGTGCCGCATATCATCGAGATGGCTAAATCCCTCAAGCTGGAAATGATCGCCGAGGGCGTCGAGACGGAAGCACAGGCGCAGTTCCTGCGCGAACGCGGCGTCCAGTTCGCACAGGGCTGGTTGTTCGCCAAGCCGATGTCGTTCGAGCAGCTGATAGCGGGCTTGTCAGCGTCCGGGGCATCCCAGGAGTGCGCGCTGCAGAACGGCGGTATGCGCGGCGACGCGCCGGAAGTGGCGCGCGCATGAATCCTGGCGTGAGGGAGCCTCCGAACAAGCCAGCCAAACCAGCCAAAACCCGTTAAATGCAATTTCAGAACGTCCGCAGCCGGCTTAATCGTCCAGAAACCCAGGGTATCCCTGGGTTTCTGCGCTTTACAGGTATACACGCACTGGGTCGCGGATTCTCGAGAGCGTAAATGCTCACCGCCATGGCCACTTATTGCGCTGATTCCGGCGAGTTTTCGCTTCTTCTGATGCTTTCAGACCATCTCTGTCTCGACAGTCTAGGGACCATTTACTTTCTCGAGACCGATTGTCCAAAGACGAAAACCCTGTCTGGACAGCGCTCCGAAAATCCTCTCGGCGGTCCGACGCACTCCACAAAACTGACCCAGATCAATGATCAGTACAACTAAAGGATTGCCGCAAAAATTTGGTCATGAAATGAAAAGCCACTGTCGCGGAATGAAAAGTTAGTGCATCGCTTCCTTTCTAGATTGCCTCTGACGCCATAGGCGCAAAACGCTGCTCGGCAGCTTCGCCTGGTGGCTGTCCCTATTCAAAGAACCAAGTCCGCTCATTGAGGATAACTAGATGCGCGTAGAACAACTCACCTGCAGTATCGGCGCCGAGTTGGTCGGTGTGAACCTCGCCGATGCAGTTCGCGACCTTGGCCTGTTCGATGAAATCCAGTCCCTGCTACTCAAGCACAAGGTGCTGTTCTTGCGCGACCAGGACATTTCGCGCCCGGACCATATGGCCTTCGCCGCCAAGCTGGGACAACTGGAAGACCATCCGATGGCGCCGTCCCACCCTGAGGCGCCGGGGCTGGTGCAGATCTACAAGAACCCGGGCCAGCCGATTGATCGCTACGAGAATGCCTGGCACTGCGACGGTACCTGGCGCGAAACTCCGGCCATGGGGTGCGTGCTCCGCTGCGTGGAGTGCCCTCCGGTAGGCGGCGACACCATGTGGGCGAACATGGCGCTGGCCTACGAGCGTCTGCCACAGGCGATCAAGCAGCAGATCGAGGACCTGCGTGCCAGCCACAGCTTCGAGTCGTCATTCGCCGCCGCCATGCCAATCGACAAGCGCCTGGAGCTGAAGGCTCTGTACCCGGACGCGGAGCATCCGGTGGTGCGTACGCATCCGGTCACCGGAGAGAAGATTCTCTTCGTCAATGCCTTCACCACCCACTTCACCAACTACCACACCAAGGACCGCGTGCGCTTCGGCCAGGACGCCAACCCCGGCGCCGCCGATCTGCTGCGCTATCTGGTCAGTCAGGCCTTCGTCCCGGAGTACCAGGTTCGCTGGCGCTGGAAGCCCAACAGCATGGCGATCTGGGATAACCGCAGCACTCAGCACTACGCGGTCATGGACTACCCAGCCTGCCATCGCAAGATGGAGCGCGCTGCCATCGTCGGCGACAAGCCCTTCTAGACCAACCGATAACCAAGCACAACATCACCACTCCCGAGGAGAACGCCATGAACTTCATCGATGGTTCCCTGTTTGTCGAAAACATGCAGAAGCTGGTCATTACTGCTGCCCCCTATGGCCCCGAGTGGCTGCCCTCCGATTTTCCGGAGGACATCCCGGTAAGCATGCAGGCGCAGATCCAGAAGGCTGTCGACTGCTACAACGCCGGCGCGACGGTTCTCCATGTACATGTGCGGGAAGAGGACGGCAAGGGTTCCAAGCGCCTGTCCAAATTCAACGAACTGCTGGCCGGCATCCGCGAGGCCTGCCCGGGCATGATCCTGCAGGTTGGTGGCTCGATTTCCTTCGCCCCGGAGAACGACGGCGACACCGCCAAGTGGCTCTCCGACGACACGCGACACATGCTGGCCGAGCTCAAGCCGACCCCGGACCAGGTGACCATCGCCATCAACACCAACCAGATGAACGTCTGCGAGCAGATGACCGCCGCCGATATCCGCGGTACCTCGCTGGCCGATCCGGCGATGCTCGCGGCCTATCAGGAAATGACCATCCCGGCCGGTCCGGCCTGGGTCGAGGAGCATATCCGCCGGCTGTCCGCCAACAGGATCCAAACCCACTTCCAGCTGGCCAACATTACCCAACTCAACACCGTCGAGCGCATGATGCGTCGCGGCCTGTGCAACGTGCCGCTGATCCTTACCTGGGTGGCCATCGGTGGTGGCTTCGACTCGCCGAATCCCTACGACCTGGCCAACTTCGTGCGCGCCTGCCCGGATGGCTCGGTGCTGACCCTGGAAACCAGCATGCGCAACGTCCTGCCGTTGAACATGATGGCCATCGCCCTGGGCCTGCATGTGCGTTGCGGTATCGAGGACAACATCTGGAACCAGCGCCAGACTGCCAAGACGACCACCGTCGAGCAGATCGAGCAACTGGTGCGCATCGCCCGCGAGTTCGGCCGCGAGGTCGCCGACGGTCAAGAGGCGCGCGAGATCTACAAGATCGGCACTTTCTATGAGAGCGCCGACGAGACCCTGGCCAAGAATGGCTTCGCGCCGAATCGCAAGCCGGGGCAGGTAGGCTTCACCCAGCACGGCTGATGTCTTGAGCACACGGCATCGCGACCTTTCTCCGACTGCGCCGCTAGGGGCTGCAGATCCTCCATAGCTAGGGGGACTGCAGTGTCTAGCGGCTTTTGTCGTTACGTCTTGGTTCGCACGAAATGGGGGCGATTGTCATGAAATGAAAAATGACTGTCGTCGGATGAAAAGCGCAGCCCGGTGCAACCTCCTAAATTGGTCTGAACACGAGCGCTCTTGCTCAACCAGAAAGCATTTGGGAGATCAGCATGGCCAAAGCCGTACGCTTCTACGAAACCGGTGGTCCCGAGGTTCTGCGCTACGAGGACGTTAAAGTCGGTGAGCCGGGCCCCGGTCAAGTCCGCCTGCGCCATGTTGCCGTCGGCCTGAACTACGCCGACACCTACTTCCGCAACGGCACCTACCCGATCCCACTGCCCAACGGCATGGGCGTGGAAGCCGCCGGCGTGGTCCAGGCGGTGGGCGAAGGCGTGACCAACGTGGCGGTCGGCGATCGCGTCACCTACACCGGCTTCCTCAACACCCTCGGTGCCTATAGTACCGAGCGCCTGATCCCGGCCGCGCCGCTTATCAAGCTGCCGGAAACCATCGCCTTCGAGACCGCCGCTGCCATGACCATGCGCGGCCTGACCTCGGCCTACCTAATGCGGCGCATCTATGACTTCAAGCCCGGCGACAGCATTCTGCTGCACGCCGCTGCCGGTGGCGTCGGCCTGATCGTCTCGCAGTGGGCCAAGCTGCTCGGCCTGACCGTGATCGGCACAGTGTCCAGCGACGCCAAGGCCGAAGTGGCTCGGGCCCACGGCTGCGATCACTGCATCAACTACAGCCACGAGGATGTCGCCCAGCGCGTGCGCGAGCTGACCGACGGCATCGGCGTCAACGTGGTGTTCGACAGCGTCGGCAAGAACACCTTCATGGGCTCGCTGGACTCGCTCAAGCGCCGCGGCCTGCTGGTCTGCGTCGGCACCGCCTCCGGCCCGATCGAAGGGTTCAACCCGCAACTGCTGGCCATGAAAGGCTCGCTGTACATGACCCGTCCGGCCCTGGCCGACTACATCGCCGATCCGGCGGAGAAGGCCGCCCTGGCCGGCGAGCTGTTCGACCTGGTCGGCAGCGGCCGGATCAAGATCGAGATCAACCAGCACTACGCACTGCAGGACGCCGTGCAGGCGCACCGCGATCTGGAGTCGCGCAAGACCACAGGCTCGTCGATCTTTGTCATCTAAGGAGGCTGCAACCATGCGAGTTGAACAACTGACGTGCAGTATCGGCGCCGAA
Source organism: Pseudomonas zhanjiangensis (assembly GCF_041027545.1). Taxonomy (NCBI): domain Bacteria; kingdom Pseudomonadati; phylum Pseudomonadota; class Gammaproteobacteria; order Pseudomonadales; family Pseudomonadaceae; genus Pseudomonas; species Pseudomonas zhanjiangensis. Next base: position 6,287 of record NZ_JBFTEG010000030.1, read on the forward strand.
TTGAGTGGGCTGAACCTCGCCGATGCAATCAACGACGACGGTCTGTTTGCCGAGATCCGCAGCCTGCTGCTGGAGCACAAGGTGCTGTTCCTGCGCGATCAGGCATTCAGTCGCAGTGAGCATGTGGCCTTCGCCGAGCGCTTCGGCCCGCTGGAAGATCATCCGGTGGCCGGCAGCCATCCAGAGCACCCGGGGCTGGTGCAGATCTACAAGACCCCGGACAGCCCGGTCGACCGCTACGAGAATGCCTGGCACACCGACGCCACCTGGCGCGAGGTGCCGCCGTTCGGTTGCGTGCTGCGCTGCGTGGAATGCCCGCCAGTGGGTGGCGACACCATGTGGGCGAACATGGCCCTGGCCTACGCCAACCTGCCAGCCCATATCAAGCAGCAAATCGACGGTCTGCGAGCCCGCCACAGCATCGAGGCCAGCTTCGGTGCGGCGATGCCGATCGACAAACGCCTGGCGCTCAAGGCGCAGTTTCCGGATGCCGAGCATCCCGTGGTGCGCACCCATCCGGAAACCGGCGAGAAGATCCTCTTCGTCAACGCATTCACCACCCACTTCAGTAACTACCACACCCCCGAGCGCGTGCGCTTCGGCCAGGATGCCAACCCCGGTGCTGCCGATCTGCTGCGCTACCTGATCAGTCAGGCCTACATCCCCGAGTATCAGGTTCGCTGGCGCTGGAAGCCCAACAGCGTGGCGATCTGGGACAACCGTTGCACCCAGCACTACGCCGTCATGGACTACCCGGCCTGTCATCGCAAGATGGAGCGTGCCGGCATCATGGGTGACAAACCCTACTGAGTCGGAACGCTTTAGTGGTGCCATTCACTTTCATTTATTTGAGGCAACAGACATGAATTTCCTTGACGGCTCTCTCTTCCCTGAAAACCAGGACAAGCTCGTCATCACCGCGGCACCCTATGGCCCAGAATGGTTCCCCTCCGACTACCCGGAAGACATTCCGGTGACCATGGAAGAGCAGATTCAGAAGGCCGTCGACTGTTACGAAGCCGGCGCTTCCGTACTGCACCTGCACGTGCGCGAGCTGGACGGCAAGGGCTCCAAGCGGCTGGAGAAGTTCAACGAACTGATCGCCGGCGTACGCAAAGCTTGCCCTGAGATCGTTATTCAGGTCGGCGGCTCCATCTCCTTCGCTCCCCCGGAAAACGGCGCGGCCGCGAAGTGGCTGCACGACGACACCCGTCACATGCTCGCCGAGCTCGACCCCAAGCCCGACCAGGTCACTGTGACGGTCAACACCACGCAGATGAACGTCATCGAGCAGATGGATGCGCGCGACTACGCCGGCACCTCCATGGGCAGCGATACCTATGAAGCCTACCGCGAGATGATCGTGCCCTCCGGCCCCGGCTTCATCGAGGAGCATGTGCGTCGCCTGAGCGCCGCCGGCATCCAGAGCGCCTTCCAGTTCTACAACATCAACAGCTACGAATCGGTCGAGCGCCTGATCCGTCGCGGCGTGTACAAGGGGCCGCTGGTGTGCAACTGGGTGGCGATTGGCGGTGGCATGGATCAGCCGCACATCTACAGCATGGCCAACTTCCTGCGCGCCATCCCCGACGGCACCATGCTGACGGTGGAAAGCACCATGCTCAACACCCTGCCGATCAACCTGATGGGCATGGCGATGGGCCTGCACGTGCGCTGCGGTATCGAGGACAACCTCTGGACCCAGGACCGTTCGCGCAAGATGACCTCCGTCGAGCAGATCGAACAGTTGGTGCGCATCGCCAATGAAATCGGCCGTCCGGTCGCCAATGGCAAGGAAGCACGCGAGATCCTCAAGATCGGCGTTTTCTACGACACGGTCGAAGAAACCCTGGCCGCCAATGGCTTCGCCCCGAACCCTAAGGGCGGTCAGCAGGGCTTCCTGCGCAAATGATTCACCCGCAGGTGCAGGGTGGGTAAGCCGCATGCGTGTCGGTAGGCGCCTTCGGGTCGCACCTTCAGGACGCATGGAAGGCAACAGTCTTACCAACCCTGCATCCCTGTTTGGGCGCAAGACCTGACCAGAACAACAATAAGTTAACGCGAGACATCCAGGAGGCTGTATGGCCACACATCACATTAACGACGAGGGCGAAGACACCTCGATCGGCATCCCGCGCACCTACGCCTGGATTGTGTTCGCGCTGACCTTCGGTCTGCTGATCTCCGACTACATGTCGCGGCAGGTGCTCAATGCGGTATTCCCGTTGCTCAAGAATGAGTGGGCATTGAGCGATACCCAGCTCGGTTTGCTCAGCGGCATCGTCGCGGTCATGGTCGGCTTGTTGACTTTTCCCCTGTCGTTGATGGCCGACCGTTTCGGTCGAATCCGAAGCTTGACGCTGATGGCCATTCTCTGGAGTCTGGCCACCCTCGGTTGCGCGCTGGCAGAGAGCTATGAGCAGATGTTCATCGCCCGCTTCTTGGTCGGTGTCGGCGAGGCCGCCTATGGCAGCGTTGGCATCGCCGTGGTGGTGTCGGTGTTCCCCCGTGAGATGCGCGCCACCTTGTCCGGCGCTTTCATTTCCGGCGGCATGTTCGGCTCGGTGCTGGGCATGGCCCTTGGTGGTTTCATGGCCCAGCATCTCGGCTGGCGCTGGGCCTTCGCCGGCATGGCGCTGTTCGGCTTGCTGCTGGCCACGCTCTACCCCGTCATAGTGCGCGAGTCGCGCATCGCTCCCCGGCGTGTCGCCGATGCCGCCAGCCAGGCCGCCCTCCAGATAAAGCGGCCGCTGCGCACCCTGTATGCCAGTCGCTCGGTGATCGCTGCTTATATCGGCAGCGGTTTGCAGCTGTTCGTGGGCGGCACGGTCATCGTTTGGATGCCGAGCTACCTAAACCGCTACTACGACATGGGGACCGACAAGGCCGGTGCCATGGCAGCGATCATCGTGCTGTGCAGCGGTGCGGGGATGATTCTCTGCGGCATGCTCAGCGATCGCCTGGGGCTTCATCGCCCGGATCGCAAGATCAGTTTGGCCATCACCTACTGCTTGGGTAGCTGCCTGTTGTTGTCGCTGGCCTTCGCCCTGCCGTTCGGCACGGCCCAACTGGTGTTGATCTGCCTGGGCATGGTGATTGCCGCCGGCACTTCCGGCCCCGCGGGAGCGATGGTCGCCAACCTGACCCACCCCAGCGTTCATGGCACCGCGTTCGCCACCCTGACCCTGGCCAACAACATGCTGGGCTTGGCGACCGGGCCGCTGATCACCGGCAAGGTCTCTGATCTCATCGGTCTGGATAACGCCTTCCAATTGGTACCGTTGATCAGCATCGCGGCGGCGTCGGTGTTTCTCTATATGAAGCGCCACTACCACAACGATATGGCTCGGCTGAAGGGCGGAGGTGTCGAGGAAAACGCCATCGAAGCAGCCGCGGAGACTCAGGTATGAGTCGTTTGCTGCGCATCGATGTGGCCTTCGACTTCATTTGCCCCTGGTGCCTGATCGGCAAGCGCCAGCTGGAGCGCGCGCTGGCCCGGTTGCCGGCAGAGCAGGGGAATGTCCAGGTCGATCTGGCCTGGCACGGCGTGCAACTGTTGCCGCAGCTGCCGGCGCAGGGCGTGCCCTTCGCCGAGCTCTATCAGCAGCGTCTCGGCAGTGCCGAGGCCGTGCGCTTGCGCCAGGCCCAGGTGCAGGACGCCGCCACCGCGGCCGGGTTGGATCTGGACCTGCAGCGCATCGAACGCATGCCCAATACCGCCAATGCCCACCGCCTACTGCGAGGCGCCGCCCAGCTGGGTCGTGCGGCGCAGCGCGATGCTCTGCTCGAGCGCCTGTTCGAGGCCTACTTCCTGCGTGGCGAGGATCTCGGCGATGTCGATACCCTGCTGACCATCGCCGCTACTTGTGGCTTCGAGCCCGCGCAACTGGCCGCCTGTCTGCGCGGGGACGGCAGCGTCTTCGTTGCCGATAAGCCAGGACTGGCTGGGCAGGGCGTGCCCTATTTCGTCTTCGACCGGCGCCTGGCCGTGTCCGGCGCACAGCCGGCCGAAGTGCTGCTTGGCGCCATCGAGGAGATCCTCGCGCAGCCACTCGGCCGGTCGGCATGAACCCGCGAATCGAAGTCGACCCGCAGCGGCAGCCGGCTCCCGGTGGCCGCGTGTTGATCGAAGGCGAGGGCAGAAGCATCGCCCTGTTCAACGTAGACGGCCGCTTCTATGCCATCGATGACAGCTGCCCACACCAAGGTGCCTCACTGTGTGGCAGTCGCCTGCAGGGCCGGGTGATCCAGTGCGGCGCGCATGGCCTGCGCTTCGACCTGGCCAGCGGTTACCTGCTCAATTCGACCCAGCTCAAGGTCGCCAACTACCCAGTCGAAGTGCTCGATGACCGGGTGTATATCGTCATTGCTACCGAGGAGTCTGCGTCATGAGCAGCATTGCACTCGTGTCCATCCACAGTCGTGTGCGCGAACTGGCGCCGGGATTCATTGTCAGTCTGATTGTCGCGGCGGCCGCCAGCTTTCTTTCCGAACACTATGGGGCGCCGGTCATGCTGTTTGCCCTGCTGCTCGGCATGGCGCTCAACTTTCTTTCTGGCGATGGACGCTGCAAGGCCGGGATCGAGTTCACGGCTCGTGAAGTGCTGCGCATCGGCGTGTGCTTGCTGGGCTTGCGGATCACCCTCGGGCAGATAGCGGCGCTGGGCTGGGAGCCGGTTCTGCTGGTTGTCACGTCGGTGGCGGTGACAATTTTGTTGTCGATGCTGGTGGCTCGCCTGATGGGTTTCCAGACCTTGTTTGGCATGCTTTCCGGGGGGGCAACGGCTATCTGCGGCGCCTCCGCGGCGATGGCTATTTCCGCCGCGCTGCCGGCGCATGCGGCGAAGGAAAAGGCCACGTTGTTCACCGTCATCGGCGTATCGGCACTGTCGACCGTGGCCATGATCAGCTACCCGATGATTGCGCAGTGGCTGGATATGTCGCCGACCACCGCCGGGGTGTTCCTGGGCGCCACCATTCATGATGTGGCCCAAGTGGTTGGCGCCGGCTACAGCATGTCGCACGAGACCGGTGATATCGCCACCGTGGTCAAGCTGATGCGCGTAGCAATGTTGCTGCCGGTGATTCTCTGCGCCTCGATGATCACCCGCGCCCGTGGGGCCGACAGCACCGGCAAGCGCCCCCCCTTGCTGCCGTGGTTCGCCGTGGGCTTCATCGTTCTGGCCAGCATCAACAGTACCGGCCTAGTGCCGTCCGTGGTGCAGGGCATGGGCAACGATCTGTCGCGCTGGTTCCTGATTATCGCCATCAGTGCCCTGGGTATGAAGACCCAGCTCAAGGAGCTGGCAGCGGTCGGTATCAAGCCGATCCTGCTGATGTTCGGCGAAACCATATTTCTCGTCGGCCTGGTACTGCTGTTGCTGCACTGGGTCTGGTGATGAGCCAAGTCCCACGTATTTCCTTGTCAGCCAGAGAACCGTCATGAGCCAAACGCCCGAATCTGCGTCGGTGGGCCCGCGCCCCGAGCAGCCCGCTGCGCCCAAGCGAAAGCCGCGCGCCGCGCGTAGCAAGGCTCCGAATAAGGTCGAGAGCATGGTCGCCGACAGTCCCGGCGCCGAGCCGACGGCCGCCGCCGAGCAACCCGTCCCGGCCGTCGCCCCGCTGATCGGCGTGCGCCCGCGGGACCTGCTCGGCGCCGCTGGCACGTTGCTCAAGGCGGTGGGGCGCACGCCCTTCAAGGCCGGCATGCACACCGGAAACTACCTGCATGAGCTGTATCGGATCGCTACCGGCGAGTCGCAGCTGGCGCCGCCGCCGAAGGATAAGCGCTTCGCCGATCCGGCCTGGCAGAGCAATGTGTTCCTGCGTGCCCTGGTGCAGAGTTACCTGGCCGGCGAACGCGAGCTCAATGCCTTTATCGAGGCGGCCGATCTGGAGGGCCAGGACAGGGCGCGCGCACGCTTTGTCGCCTCCCAGTTGGTCGATGCGCTGGCGCCGAGCAACCTGCTGCTGACTAACCCTGCGGCGCTGCGCAAGCTGGTCGATACCGGCGGCATGAGCCTGCTGCAGGGCGCCCGCCAGATGTCCAGCGACCTGCTGCACAACCGCGGTCTACCGTCGCAGGTCGACAGCTCGCCGTTCAAGCTGGGCGAGAACATCGCCACCGCCAAGGGCGAGGTGGTGCTGCGCACCAAGATGTTCGAACTGCTCCAATTCGCGCCGACCACCCCGAGTGTGCACGAGCGGCCGCTGGTGATGTCGCCGCCGCAGATCAACAAGTACTACGCCGTCGACCTGTCGCCGGAGAAGAGCCTGATCAAGTGGGTGCAGGACAGTGGCGTGCAGCTGTTCGTCATCAGCTGGCGAAACCCCACCGCCAAGCACCGCGACTGGGGGCTGTCCGAGTATGTGCAATGCCTGGATCAAGCGGTGGACGCGGCGCGGCAGATCACTGGTAGCAGCGATGTGAACATGTGGGGTTCCTGCTCGGGCGGCATAACCCTGGCCGCTTACCTCGGCTGGCTGGCCGCGCGCGGCGAGAGCAGCAAGGTGGCCAATACCTGCTGGGCAGTGTGCGTGCTGGATATGCCGGCGGTGCTGGACGACACCGGCATTGGCCTGCTCGCCACACCAGCAGCGCTGGCCGCGGCCAAGGCCACCTCGCGGCACAAGGGCGTACTCAGCGGCGAGGAAATGGCGCGCATGTTCGCCTGGCTGCGCCCCAACGACCTGATCTGGAACTATTGGGTCAACAACTATCTGCTCGGCAACAAGCCACCGGTCTTCGACATCCTGGCCTGGAACTGCGACACCACGCGTCTGCCGGCGCAGCTGCATGCCGACTACCTGGACCTGATCCAGCACAACCCCTTCAGCAACCCGAACAAACTGTGGATCGCCGGCCTGCCGATCGACATGACCCAGGTGCAGGTCGGCGCCTATGTAGTCGGCGGCACCACCGACCACATCACGCCCTGGCAGGGCTGTTATGGCACCGCGCGGATGTTCGGCGACGACAGCACCTTCGTGCTGTCCAACGCCGGCCACCTGCAGAGCCTGGTCAATCCGCCGGGTAATCCAAAGTCCTACTTCTACGCAGCCCCGGCCGCCGCGCCTGACGCCGAGCAGTGGCTGCAGAACGCAGGCGAGCGCCACCAAGGCAGCTGGTGGCCGCACTGGCGGCAGTGGATCCAGCAGCGCTCAGGCGCCAGCCGCACGGCACCCAAGGCGCTCGGTTCGCGCAAATACCCGGCCCTATGTGCCGCCCCCGGCACCTATGTGCTGGAGCGCTGAACCAACCGGCTTGGAACAACCTAGAGGTACTTCATGAACAAGATCTACCCCGATGCCCATGCCGCCCTGGCCGGTATCGTTCACAACGGCATCACCATCGCCTCCGGCGGTTTCGGCTTGTGCGGGATTCCCGAGGCGCTGATCGAAGCGCTGCGCGAAACCGGCAAGCGCGGGTTCACCATCATCAGCAACAACTGCGGGGTCGACGACTTTGGCCTGGGGCCGCTGCTCCACAGCCGGCAGATCAGCAAGATGATTTCCTCTTACGTGGGTGGCAACAAGGAGTTCGAGCGCCAGTACCTGGCCGGCGAACTGGAGCTGGAGTTCACCCCGCAGGGCACCCTGGCCGAGAAGTTGCGTGCTGGCGGCGCCGGCATCCCGGCGTTCTTCACCCGCACCGGCTACGGCACGCTGATCGCCGAGGGCAAGGAGAGCCGCGAGTTCGACGGCGAGTGGTATGTCATGGAGCGTGCGCTGACCGCCGACGTGGCGCTGATCAAGGGCGCCAAAGCGGACAAGGCCGGCAATTTGATGTTCAGCAAGACCGCGCGCAACTTCAATCCGCTGTGCGCCAAGGCCGGCCGGGTATGCGTGGCCGAGGTGGAGGAGATCGTCGAGGTTGGCGAACTGGATCCGGACCAGATCCATTTGCCGGGGATATTCGTGCAGCGCCTGGTGCTCAACGCCAACCCGGAAAAACGTATCGAAGTGCGCACGGTGAGGAACTGAACATGGCTTGGACTCGTGAAGAGATGGCGCAGCGCGCCGCCCAGGAACTGCAGGACGGTTTCTACGTCAACCTCGGCATTGGACTGCCGACCCTGGTGGCCAACTATATTCCCGAGGGCATGGAGGTCTGGTTGCAGAGCGAGAACGGTTTGCTCGGCATCGGCCCATTCCCGGGCGAGGAAGAGATCGACGCGGACCTGATCAACGCCGGCAAGCAGACCATCACCACCTTGGCGGGTAGCAGCTTCTTCGACAGCGCCGAGAGCTTTGGCATGATCCGCGGCGGCCACATCGACCTGGCTCTGCTCGGCGCCATGCAGGTTTCCGAGCGGGGCGACCTGGCCAACTGGATGATACCCGGCAAGCTGGTTAAGGGCATGGGCGGTGCCATGGATCTGGTGGCCGGGGTCCGGCGCGTGGTGGTGCTGATGGAGCACTGCGCAAAGGGAGGTGCCCACAAAATCCTCGAGCGTTGCGACCTGCCATTGACCGGTGTCGGCGTGGTCGATCGGATCATCAGCGACCTGGCCGTGCTCGACATCACGACCGAGGGGCTGCGTCTGGTGGAGATGGCGCCGGGCGTCGACTTCGACGTGCTGCAGGCGGCCACCGGCTGCGCGATTCAGCGTTAACTACCGCCGTGCCCCGTTACTCCATGGCGGGGTGCGAGCCGTTTCGGGGACGTGGCTCCCGAAACGTTTGCGGCGGCTGCCCAGGCGGCCGACCGCATTTTTTTCGATCAGATCCGTGGTCGCTTTCCTCAAGGCAGGCCGAACACGTCTACGGAAGCCAAGCTGGCGGCGCGCATGTGTGATTTCTACCGCTTCGTCGTTCTCGTCGCCAGTTTGGCTTCCATAGGCCAGTTCACCATCACCCACTTCCTGCCGGCCTTCGACGCCATTGGCAGGAGGTCCGACCGGATTTCGGAGCGGGTGTCCTGCGCCAGAGAGTTGGTCAATCCGGGGGGCACCGCCCTGGATACCTTGCGGCGGCTGGGGTAGCAGCTGTCCGCTTTTTTATTCCAGATGCACCAGGAACGGTCGCTGTCGATCCGTTCGCGCGAAATCTCGCATCAAGCGAGTGAGATCGACTACACAACAATAAGAAGGGTCCAACGATGCGTTCCATGGTTCTGCTATGCGTGCTGTTCATACTCTGCAGTCCGGTACAGGGGGACGACCACGGACCTCAGCAACTCAGTGAACTGGTCAGCCGTGGCCAACTGCTATGCGCCAGCGCGCTGTTGTACTTCAATCCAGACGAACGTGATCCTGACCCGCGCAGCCTGACCGCAGTATATCACCACCTGAACACCTTGGACACCTACGTGCTGCAACTCGGACAGCCGCCACAGTTGCTCCAGCCGCTGCGCGCCATGCAACGCACCTTCAGCGAACTGGACGCGCTGCCACGACAACAGGCCAGCGTACTCCGGTTCTGCTCGAGCAACTGCTCTCGCAGCAACGGCAGTTGCAACAGGTAGCCAGTGCCGCCTATCTGCAGGCCGAGGCAGAAGCCGGCCGCAATGTGCCGGTGCAGTTGCTCAATCGCCAGAGCCAGGCAATGGCTGCGCTGCTGCTGGACTACCAACTGCGTCAGTCCCTGTGGGTGAACAGTTCGTCATTGCTGCTCGACGTTGAACACCTACGGGTACTCGATCAGGCCATTGAGATGCGCTTCGACGAAATGCAGGCCGCCTTTGCTCAGCAGGCCACCGCGCTCGGCAAAATCCGCGGCCAGTACCAGTTCGTCCGCTCGCTTTTGCAGACTGGCGGCCGGCGCAGCTATGGCGGGGCGGAGTTCTACCTCAGCCGTGCCGTGCTCGATCTCGATGAGCTGGCGATGGCGATCTTGCAAGCGGCTCCCTGAGTTGTACCGCCCAGAACCCGCAAGCCACCGTGGCAGGCGTGAATCACCATCATGATTGCGCTCGCTTGCTGATAGAGCAGGCTACTGCGTCATTGGCACGGCGGGAGCGAGAGCGCGCGTGACTGTTCAAGCGCCTTCTACCCACTGCGGCTTGACGTTACCGACCCGCTGGTGCGACCGGTTGCTGGCGCGGCGTGCGGCGATGCCCCCAGCGCAGTGCCAGAGGTCGTCTTAACCACCCTTGCGCAGGACGATGTTGCGCTGCGCACGCCACGCTGCGGGGGGCATGCCGAACTGAGCGGCGAACCAGCGGGTGAACGAGCTGGGCATCGAGTAGCCCAGCAGGTCGGCGATGCGCGCCAGAGAATAGGCCGGGTTCTCCATGTAGCGTGTCACCAGGTCGCGGCGTACGTCGTTGATCAGATCGCTAAAGGTGGCGTTATTTTCCTCCAGTCGTCGCTGCAGGGTACGCACGTTCATGCCCAGGGCCTGGGCGATCTGCTCAATGGTGGCGCGGCCCATGGGCAGCAGCAAGTAGATTGCCTTGCGCACGTCGAACAGGATTGAGGGCTCGCTCTCGCTCTGCAACGAGTCGAGGTAACGCTGGGCGTAGCGTGCCATGGCCGGATCGGCATGCGGGTTGGGTACATCCAGGTCGGCGGCCGGACAGACGATGCCGTTGAACTCGCTGCCGAACTCCAGCTTGCAGCCGAACAGGCGGCGATGCAGCTGTAGATCGTCGGGCGCTTCGTGGCTGAAGTTGACGCTGCTCGGTCGCCAGTGCGCGCCGAGCAGCGCCGCGCAAAGGCGGGACATCACGCCGATGGCCAGTTCGTTGGCCTGGCTGCAGGGCAGGTGCGACTCGGTGACCACCTCCTCGCGAATGATCACCATGCGCCCGGCTTCCTCGATGAAGAGCGCCAGAGAGTCGTTAAGCAGGTGACGGTACTGCACCAGCGCCTGCAGGGCATTGCGCAGCGTGCTCTGATGGGGAAGCAGTAGGCTGACCGCGCCGAAATCTGACAGTTGGCGTGATTCGGCCATACGCAGACCAAAGTTCTGACAACCGCTGGCCGCGGCCGAGTCCTCCAGCAAACGCACCGCCGCCTCGACCGGGATACGCTGCTCAGGGTCCTGTAGCAGCGACTTGCTCAGGCCGACCTGGGCCAGCATTGCCTGGGGCTGCAGGCCAAGGTGCTGGGCCACTTCGATGTAGTTGGTCAAGACAGCGGCGCGAACCATGGTTGTCATGCTGGGCATCCCTGAAGGCGTACTGCTCCACGGAAAGGCTTTCGGAGCAGGCCTTCTTATACTGGCTTAGTCATGAAATGAAAAGTGTCTGACACATTATGGCAAGTCGCCGGGTAGGGCTGCTCCTAAGATTTCTAGCCAACTACTGGGTTATCGCCTCGCTCGCGCGGCCGGCCCGATTCTGTGAGGTGCTGAGGAATGATGATGCGTGTCGAGCAGCCGGTCACCCGTAATGAACATAGCTTTCCCGCGGAGCATAGGCTGATCTCCGCCACAGACGAACGTGGCATCCTCACCTACTGCAACGACGAGTTCGTTTCGGTCAGCGGTTTCAGCCGCGAGCAACTGATCGGGAGTCCGCATAACATCGTGCGGGACCCGGACATGCCCGCCGAGGTGTTTGCCCACATGTGGGAACACCTGCAGGCCGGCAAGAACTGGATGGGCATCGTCAAGAACCGCTGCCGCAACGGCGACCACTACTGGGTCGGAGCCTATGTTTCGCCGATCCGCCAGGACGGCCAGGTGGTCGGTTACGAGTCGGTACAGGTGCGTCCGGATGCCGCCCAGGTGCGCCGCGCCACCGCCCTCTATGCACGCTTGAACGCGGGCAAACCTGCGACTTCTGCAGGTGAGCGGTTGAGGGTCCTCGGGCGTTTCCTGCTACTGCCGTTGTTGGCAGCCTTGATTGGCCCGGTGTTGCTGATGCAAGGGTGGTCGAGCCTGGCCTTGGGCATGGCGCTGACGCTGTTCGCGGCCCAGGCTGCCCTTTCGTTGCGCTTCGTCCGACGTGCCCTGACCAAGGTTGGTCAGGCCTCGCCTCTGGCCTTCGACAGCGAGCTGGTCGCGCGTACCTACAGCGATGAAAGTGGTGCCGTGGCCCGCCTGCAACTGGCCCTGATCAGCGAAGGGGCACGGATCAAAACCGCGCTGACCCGCCTCGGCGATTACGCCGACCAGACTGCGCAACTGGCCAAACGCAACGGTCAGCTAGTCCAGCAGGCCGAAGCGGCGCTGCAAGCACAGCAAGTCGAGACAGATATGGCTGCCACCGCCATGCACCAGATGGCGGCGTCCATTGGCCAGGTCAGCGGCCATGTACAGGCCACCGCACAAAGCGCCGGAGAGGTCAGCCAATTGTCGGCCAAAGGCGCAAGCCAGGCGCGCGAAACCAGGCGAGTGATCGAGACCCTGGCCGACACGGTGGAAGGCATCAGCGACTCGGTTGACGGATTGGCGGCGCAAACCCAGTCGATCCAGCAGGCAGCCAATATGATCCAGGCAATTGCCGAGCAGACCAACCTGCTGGCTCTCAACGCCGCTATCGAGGCGGCGCGCGCAGGCGAGCAGGGGCGTGGTTTCGCCGTGGTGGCCGACGAGGTGCGAGCCCTTGCCGGTAAGACCCGCGAGTCCACCGAGGCGATCCAGCGCATCATCGGTGCGTTGCAGGCGGTGGCCGGACAGGCGGTGGGCATCGCCCGCCAGGGCAGTGAAGAGGCGCGGGCCGGGGTACAGCGCGTAGTCGAGACCGAACAGGCGCTGGAGGGCATCAACACGGCGGTAGGGGGGATCCAGCAGATGGCCGAGCAGATGGCCGCCGCCGCCGAGCAGCAGACCCAGGTAGCCGAGGATATCGCCCGGCAAATCAGCAACGTCTCCCTGGCCGCCGAGCGCAACGCTGACATCACCGTGCGTTCCTCTCAGCTGGGGCGCGACCTGGAGTCCACCGCTGGCGCGTTGCACGTGCTAGTTGATCGCTTCAACATCTGAGGCCGAGGACATGAGCCGCAGTGACAGGCGCGAGTGCCTGCAGAGGAGCGTCACGCAGCTAGCCAAGGCCGCAGGCGACGTCCTGGTAGTAATTCTCATCGACCTCGGTGGCCTCAAGCAGATAAATGATTGCCACGGGTAGCAGGTCGGCGATACACGGCCGCTGGAGGTGGCGGGGCGCCTCAAGGGCGCATTGCGCGAGTGCGCTGAGGTGGCCTATGGCGGTGCTGGTGGGCTTTTGGTCACTGCCCACGTAGGTGTTGCCGAGCAGAGACCACGGCAGCTGGGAGAGCACTTCTTGTCGTTGATGATGGCAACCTTCCGCTTACATGGGTGGACCATGCGGGGGAGGCTAGCCTGGGCATTAGCCTTTACTCAGGGACGAGTCGCGGGGTGGATCAACTACTCAATGACGTGGGGCTGGCCATGTCTCGGGCGAAGGTGGCGGGCGGCAACTGTCTACGCTTGTTTCAATGTGAAATGCGCGAGCAAATGGCAGATACGTCGCACGGCGTCGAGCGCCTGCGCCGGGCATTCTGTCAGGCGGGCACTTTGAAGTCAGGCTGATTCCATGGCGGCGCCTGGATCGACTCCTGACCTAGGACAAGTTGCCCGGCCTGGTACTGGGTGCCAATCCTGCATGTCCCCCCCTGTGGACAGCGGTTCCTATGGAGTGAGGCGTTCATCAACGATGCCTATCTGCTGGTATCGCGCGCCGAGAGCGCTGGAGCTCGCCTGCAGCCAGATGAGCTGGCCGGTCACCGCTTGGGCTTGGTGGTGGGGCATTGCTACCTGGAGATGCAGACCCATATGGCCAATCCTTGGTTGGAGCGGCAGGACGCGCCCGATGAAGCAGCCAATCTGTAGCACTTGCTACGTGGCTGGGTGGTTGCCGCTGTGGTGAGGCGACGCCCCCTCTGATTCGAGACGCGCCGACAGCGTGAGCTGCGCCGGCTGTTGTATGTCGCTGAAGACGAGCTTGTGTAATACCCGCGGAAACTGTTGGCCTCCCTAGTTTCTGCGCCCTGTTCCCGAACTGAACCACATTGTCCGCCAGTTGCCCGAAGACCCGCAGTGGCGGGTACTCCTGACGCGCTAACGCTAGGCGCATCGGGAGGGACCCAGCCGGCGAAAACAGGCTGGGATCGAACGCGTCATCAGATGTCATCAAATGAAAAGTTGCTGACGTTAAATGTGAAGCCGTTAGTGGAGGGGGGCTTTACTGTCTGCTCTACAAGTGCGCCGAACGGTTCGTTCGACCACCTAACGACTGCAAGGAGAGAGACGTGGAACAACTGCACACCAATGCCACCGTGCTGATCGTCCCTGGCCTGCGCGAGCATGTGCCCGAGCACTGGCAGACGTTGCTACAGGCTCGCCTGGGCAAGGTGCATGCGGTGCCTCCGCTGGAGGAGAACAAACTCAGTTTGGCGGCCCGGGTCGAGGCTATTCAGCAGGTATTGGAACAGATCGACGGCCCGGTGATCCTGGTCGGGCACAGTGCCGGAGTACTGATGCTGGTGCACTGGGCAAATCTTCACCAGCGGCCAATCAAGGGTGCACTGCTGGTCGCACCGCCTGATCTCGACGGCAGCTGGCCGGCAGGATACCCAAGCCCCGAGAGCTTGCGCGAAAACGGCTGGGATCCGTTGCCCAAGGGCAAGCTGCCGTTCCCCAGCATCCTCGCCGCCAGCACCAACGACTACCTGGCCAGCTTCACCGTCGCTACTCGAATGGCCGCGGAGTGGGGCAGCCAACTGGTCAACCTGGGTGACGTCGGTCATCTGAATCCTGCTTCGGGCTTCGGCGAATGGCCCCGGGCCGAGGACTTCATTCGTCAGCTGGATCGCTGAACGACCGAGCGACTCTCTTTGGGTCGTGCCGCGGACCGGGGAAGGGCGGCGGATCATTACCGGCACGCAAGGACTGCGGGGCTGCTATACGGAATGAAGGCAGTTGTTAGGGCCCAACAAACTCAACAAGCGGAGACAACGCAATGCACAACAATAAGAGTTCCAGCGTCAACCCCTTGCGCCGCAGCCTGCTGGCCTCGGCCATCCTCGCCGCCAGCATACCGGTGGCCCATGCATTCGAAGTCGATACCGGCAGCGAAGACTGGAACGTCCGCTTCGACAACACCCTCAAGTACAACTATGGCGTGCGTGCCGAGAGCGCCGACAAGCGCCTGCTGGGCACGCCGAACAACAATGACGGCGACTACAACTTCCGCAAGTCCGGTACCAACATCACCAATCGCGTCGACCTGTTGACCGAGCTGGACGTGGTTTATCAGCGGGCGATGGGCTTCCGCGTCAGCGCGGCGAGCTGGTACGACAAGGCCTACGACAACACCGGTTCCAGCTCCAATCCGTTCGTCAACGGCAATGGCGACTACTCGTCGATCGCCGGCTGGGGCGGCAACCCGGCAGCCCCGGCCATTTTTGGCAGCGCGCATCTGAGCAACTACGCCCAGCGCTACTACAGTGGCCCGTCCGGCGAGATTCTCGATGCCTTCCTGTTCTACAGCACCGAGGTCGGTGAGGAATCCTTGTTCAGCGTCAAGGCCGGCCAGCACAACGTGTTTTGGGGCGAGACCATCCTCAGTCCGGTGCACTCGGTGAGCTATGGCCAGGCTGGTCTGGACCTGGCCAAACTGTCTGGTTCTCCTGGCACCGAAGCCAAGGAACTGTTCATCCCGCGCAATCAACTTTCCGCCAGTTTTACCGTCAACCAGGAACTGACCCTCGGCGCTCAATATTTCTTCAAGTGGGATGCCGCCCGCCTGCCCGAGGCCGGCACTTACTACTCCGGCTCGGACGTGGTCGGGTTCGGGGCGCAATCCTTCCTCCTGGGGCACACCGGCGGGCCAGGTCTGGCCGGCCCCAATGGCACCCTGACCACGGTTCGGCGCGGCCATGACTATACCCCTGACGACCGCGGCGACTGGGGCATCATGGCCAAGTGGTCGCCCGAATGGCTGGATGGAACCCTCGGTCTCTACTATCGCAACACTTCGGACATTCTGCCGCAGGCCGTCCTGGATACCCGGGGCTTATCGCTGGCCGGTGGCATTCCCGGGCTGCGCGACTCGATTGCCACCACCTCCTATTCCTTCGCCTATGGCGATGACATCGACATCTATGGTCTGAGCCTGTCCAAGGAGTTTGGCGGCGTCAGCGTCGGCAGCGACCTCAACATACGCCACAACATGCCGCTGGCGAGCATCCCGGCGATCATCAGCGCCACCGGCCCTGGCGGTTTGCAGGCTGGCCTCGGGGCATTGCCCGCACGAGACCTCGCCACCGGCGTGATCACCGATGTACCGCGCGATGGCGACAGTATGAGCGCCACCGGTGACACCCTGCACTGGACCGTCAATGGCCTGGTTGCCATCGGCGATACCCCGCTGTTCGATTCAGCCACCCTGTTGGGCGAGCTGTACTACAGCAACCTGCTGAGCCTCGATAGCAAGAACGAGGCGCTGTACAAGGGACAAGACAGCTACCACGGTATCGACAAACCGACTCGCGACAACTGGGGCGTGGCAGTCAACTTCACCCCGACCTGGTACCAGGTGTTTCCGGGTGTCGACTTGAGTGCACCAATGTCGGTCAACTTCGGTATCGACGGCGTGTCGCCGGTGGTAGCCGGCGGCGCGGAAGATACCGGTACCTACGCAGTCGGCCTGGGAGCTGCGATCTACAACCGCTACTACGTCGATCTCAAGTACGTCGATGCCTTCGGTAAAGCCAGCAAGTGCGCTGACGGCGCCAACGATGGCGCGACGCCGAATGCCCTCGACGGCGCTCAGCGCTACACCTGCTACGCCGGTGGCTACTCGTCCTTCTCTGGCGCGGGTGCCACCGAAGACCGTGCGGCCGTTTACCTAACCTTCAAAACCACCTTCTGATCCTCGCACTACAACAATTAAGCGGAGAGAGTTGAGATGAAACTTTTCCAAAGCGTGCTGGCCGCCTCCCTGGCGGCCGTCATCACCGGCCAGGCCCAGGCGGCCGTGTCGGCGCAGGAAGCGGCCAAGCTCGGCCAGTCGCTGACTCTGGTCGGCGCCGAGATGGCTGGCAACGCAGATGGTTCCATTCCGGCCTTCGACGGTGGCCTGACCACTGCGCCGGCCGGCTTCAAGCCAGGCGACAGCGAACGTCCCGATCCCTTTGCCGGTGAAAAGCCCGTGCTGGTGATCGACGGCAAGAATGTGGCGCAGTACAAGGACCAGCTCACCGCGGTTACCGCAGAACTGACCCAGCGCTTCCCCAGCTTTCGCGTCGATGTCTACCCGACCCACCGTACCGCGACCATGCCGCAGGCGCTGCTGGACAACACGGTGAAGAACGCCACGGGTGCCCAGTCGCTCGAAGGCGGTAATGCCATCGAGAACGCGCTGCCGGGCATCCCGTTCCCGATCCCGCAATCGGGTGCCGAGGCGATGTGGAACCACCTGCTGCGTTATCAGGGGGTGGCCTACAGCACCAAGTACGACTCTTGGAACGTCGACTCCGCCGGCACCCCGACCCTGGCCACGACCGGCACCGCGTTCAACGCTTTCCCGATCTACGAGGATCTGAACAAGGTCATTGAGGCCAAGGACATCTACTTTCAGACCAAACTGTATTACAGCGGTCCGGCCCGTCGCGCCGGCGAGTCGCTGATGCTCAAGGACTCGGCCAACCCGCTGGTGCAACCGCGTCGCGCCTGGCAGTACCTGCCTGGCGTGCGTCGGGTGAAGCTGGCGCCGAACCTGGCCTATGACACGCCTAACCCGGGCACCGCCGGCTCCGGTACTTATGACGACATCTACGTCTTCAACGGTGCCTTGGACCGCTACGACTGGAAGTTGGTGGGCAAGCGGGAAATGATCGTGCCCTACAACACCTATGCACTGACCTACGTGAAGGACGCCAAGTCGCTGACCACGCCGAACCACCTGAATCCAGAGTTGGTGCGCTGGGAGAAACACCGTGTGTGGGTGGTCGAGGGCACGCTCAAGCCCGATGCTCGACACATCTATCACAAGCGTCGCTTCTATCTGGACGAAGACACCTGGAATGCTCTGGCTTCCGACGAGTATGACGCCCGCGGTCAGCTGTACCGTGGCTCCTACAGCTTCCTTACTCAGAGCTACGATGTCGCCACGCCGAATACCGCTCCGCATGTGATCTACGATCTGATCGGCGGCAGCTACAACGTCAATGGAGTGGTGGGCCCCTACGGCGGTATCAAGTACATCGAGCCTCTGTCCAAGGCGCAATGGTCCCCGGAAGCCCTGGCTGGTGCCGGTATCCGTTAAACCCGCGACAACATGCGTCCCGGTCCTTGTCGCTGCCCTCGCGTAGCGACAAGGGACACCAGCCTGGCGTTGACCGGGCCCGGGACCGCCGATTTTGCGGCAGTTGCATTCACGTGCAGCGCCGGCGCAGTTTTTCCAAGAGGACGCGGTATGTGTTCTTTCGATAGGTATGTGCAACTGGCGTTCGGCCTCGTGCTCGTACTGCTCCAGGGCATCGCACAGGCGACCAGCTACGTTGACGTGCTGGATCTGCCGGCCAAGCCGAGCGGCTTGGCTGTACGCAGCCCCTTGCTGGACGTAACCCGTGCGGGCGAGCGTCTGGTCACTGTTGGCCATCGCGGCCACATTCTCTATTCCGATGATGCCGGCCAGTCCTGGCAGCAGGCCGCCGTGCCGGTCAGCTCCGACCTCAATGCCGTGCATTTTTCCACCGCCGAGCAGGGCTGGGCGGTCGGCAATGACGGCGTGATCCTGCACAGCAGCGATGCCGGCGCCAACTGGAGCAAGCAGCTCGATGGCCGTGACATCGGCGCCCTGCTGGTCGAGCATTACGGCGCCCTGGCCAGTGCCGAGCCGGCCAACGAAGACTGGCCGCTGCTCGCCGCCGAAGGCCAGCGCTTGGTCGAGGAGGGCGCCGACAAGCCGTTCCTCGACGTCTGGTTCGCCGACGCCAAGCGTGGCTATGCGGTCGGCGTATTCAACCTGATCCTCGCCACCGTCGACGGCGGCCGGAGCTGGACACCGCTGCAGGACCGCACCGACAACCCCCAGGGCCTGCACCTCAACGCCATCGCCTGGACCGGCGATGGGCTGTATCTCGCCGGCGAGCAGGGCCTGTTGCGCAAGTGGGACGCCGCGCAGGAGCGCTTCGTCGCCGTCGAGACGCCGTATCAGGGCAGCTTCTTCGGCGTCATCGGCCGGCCCGGCGAGCTGCTGGTCTACGGCCTGCGCGGCCATGTGTTCCGCAGCCGCGACGCTGGCCAGAGCTGGCAGCAACTGGACAGCGGCCTGGAGGTCAGCATCACCGCCGCCGTGCTGGATGCCCAGGGCGATTACCTGCTGTTCACCCAGGCCGGGCACATGCTCCGGGCCGGCAATGGCGCCGTCCTGCAGTTGCTGCCGCAGGCCGGGCAGTCGCCGGTGGCCGGCGCCACCCTGGCCGCCAATGGCGCCCTGGTGCTGGTCGGTGGCCGTGGCGTGCGCGCCCTGCCGGTCGAATAACGAAAGAATTAGAAGAGCGAGTACCCTGACATGGGCACAATCCAACAAGACACCATGCCGGTGATCTGCCACTTGCGTGAGTTCGACCCGCGCACAGGCAACCTGCTGGAACGCCTGGTGTTCAACCACCGTCCGCTGTTTGTCCTGTTCATGGCCGTGATCACCCTGCTGCTCGGCTACATGGCCGTGACCCGCCTGGAAATGCGCCCCAGCTTCGAGAAGATGATTCCGCAGAGCCAGCCCTACATCCAGAACTACCTGGAGAACCGCGCCTCGCTGCGCGGTCTGGGCAACTCGGTGCGGGTGGTGGTGGAGAACACCGAGGGCGACATCTTCGACCCCGAGTACCTGGAGGTGCTCAAGCAGGTCAGCGATGAGCTGTTCCTCACCCCTGGCGTCGACCGTGCCTGGATGAAGTCGCTGTGGAGCCCGGCGGTGCGCTGGACCGAAGTCACCGAGGAGGGCTTCCAGGGCGGCGCGGTGATGCCCGACAACTATAGCGGCACGCCGGCGGACATCGAGCTGCTGCGGCAGAACATCACCCGCGCCGGCATCGTCGGCAGCCTGGTGGCCAGCGACTTCAAGTCGAGCATGCTGATCGTGCCGCTGCTCGACAAGGACTCGGCCACCGGTCAGGGCATCGACTACCACCAATTCGCCCGGGTGCTCGAGGAGAAGCTGCGCGACCGCTACGAGTTCGCCGGCAGCAGCG
The DNA here is from genome assembly GCF_041027545.1 of Pseudomonas zhanjiangensis. Lineage (NCBI taxonomy): Bacteria > Pseudomonadati > Pseudomonadota > Gammaproteobacteria > Pseudomonadales > Pseudomonadaceae > Pseudomonas > Pseudomonas zhanjiangensis. The sequence goes on from NZ_JBFTEG010000030.1 coordinate 26,398, forward strand.
TCCGCCAGGCCGACGAGGAAGGCCAGGGCAAGATCAAGATCCGCGTGATTGGCTTCGCCAAGCTGGTCGGCGACCTGATCGATGGCCTGATCCAGGTGATGATGTTTTTCGCCATCGCCGTGCTCAGCGCCTTCCTCATCATCCTGCTGTACACCCGCTGTCTGCGCAGCACCCTGCTGGTGATCGGCTGTTCGCTGATGGCGGTAGTCTGGCAGCTGGGCATCGTCGCCTGGCTGGGCTATGCCATCGACCCCTACTCGATCCTGGTGCCCTTCCTGATCTTCGCCATCGGCGTATCGCATTCCTCGCAGAAGATGAATGGCATCATGCAGGACATCGCCCAGGGCACCCACAAACTGGTGGCGGCGCGCTATACCTTCCGCCGTCTGTTCATCGCGGGGGTCACCGCGCTGCTGTCCGACGCGGTAGGTTTCGCCGTGCTGATGCTGATCGACATCCCGGTGATTCAGGACCTGGCCATCACGGCCAGCATCGGCGTGGCCGTGCTGATCTTCACCACCCTGCTGATGATGCCGGTGGCGCTGTCCTATGTTGGCGTCAGTCCATCGGCCGCCAAGCGTGCGATGATTATCGATGTCCACGCCATCCAGCATCGTGGCCTGGGCAAGCTGTGGGATCTGCTCGACCGCTTCACCACCCCCAAGTGGGCGACCGGGGCGGTGCTGGTCGGGGCGCTGCTGGGCTTGGGCGGCTTCATGGTCAGCCTGCAACTGAAGATCGGCGACCTCGACAGCGGCGCGCCGGAGCTGCGCGAGGACTCACGCTACAACCGCGACAACGCCTACATCACCAGCCATTACGCGCTGTCCAGCGATATGTTCGCGGTGATGATCAAGACCGGGCCGGAAGGCTGTCTGAACTACCAGACCCTGGTGCTCGCCGACCGCCTGGCCTGGGAGCTGCAGCAGCATCCACAGGTGCAGACCACGGTGTCGCTGGTCAATGCGGTGCGTCAAATCACTGCCGGCTCGTTCGAGGGCAACCCCAAGCTGAACAGCATCCAGCGCAACCAGGACATGCTCAACTACGCGGCGCAGCAGGCCTCGGTCAATGCCCCGGAGCTGTTCAACACCGACTGCTCGCTGATGCCGGTGATCGCCTACCTGGCCGACCACAAGGCGGAGACCCTCGATGAGGTGGTGGCCATCGCCGAGCGTTTCGTCGCGGAAAATAGCACTGAGGAGCGCCAGTTCCTGCTGGCCGCCGGCAGCGCCGGGATCGAGGCTGCGACCAACATCGTGGTGCGCGAGGCCAACCGCACCATGCTGCTTTACGTGTACACGGCGGTAATCCTGTTCTGCCTGATCGCCTTCCGCAGCTGGCGCGCGGCCGTGGTGGCGGTGCTGCCGCTGGTGCTCACATCGATCCTGTGCGAGGCGCTGATGGTGTACATGGGCATCGGCGTCAAGGTCGCGACCCTGCCGGTGATCGCCCTCGGCGTGGGCATCGGTATCGACTATGCGCTGTACCTGCTCAGCGTGCAGTTGCACTTCCAGCGCCAGGGCCTGCCGCTGGCGGCGGCCTACAAGAACGCGGTGGCCTTCACCGGTCGGGTGGTGGGCCTGGTCGGTATCACCCTGGCCGCCGGCGTGATCACTTGGGCCTGGTCGCCGATCAAGTTCCAGGCCGACATGGGCATCCTGCTGACTTTCATGTTCCTGTGGAACATGCTCGGTGCGCTTATCCTGATCCCCGCGCTGTCGTACTTCCTGTTGCCCAAGCATAAAGTCTGAGCCAGCGTTGTCCCCGCCCCAGCAAGGGCGGGGTCCAGATGCGCGTAAACGGTGTGGCGGCTGCGCTGTTGACTGTGCCCGCGCCGAATACTGTTCCTTTCTTCCGTTAGCGGGTATGCCGCGAGAGGCGCCCCGAATGATGGAAGCCTTCGCGGCATGCCTGGCTCCCCCATCCGGAGCTTCGCGCCACCTTCACCCACAGGAGTGGGGCGAATGCGGCAATCCCGCCGGCGACTCCACGAATGAGGGATGTGGGAAAAATACCGGGAGCATTTGCAGGAGCAGGAGCCGACTCCCGAAGGGAGAAGGGCAAGAGGCGATCGTCGCTTCGCGACTTTCACGCTAGATAGGTATTCAAGGTGGGTGTGAGTAGTGGCTTCGGTCTGAGATGCCACCCCGGTGAGAGGGGGGGCAACCGTCTTGGCGCGCTCGGGCGCCTTGTCGGCCTGTTGTGCCAGTTGGCCTGCCTGGCCATCCCTGTTCAGGCCGCATCGCTGGAGGTCTGCATCAGCGATGAGGCCTTTCCTCCCTTCACTTTTCCAAACCGCGAAGGGAACAGCCAGCGGCTGATCCGGCAGGCCGTCGAACGCCAGGGCTGGCAGCTGGAATTCGTGGCCTTGCCCTGGCGCCGCTGCCTCGCGGGCGTGGAACAGGGTATCTTCGGTGCCATCGCCGGTGTCGCCGCTAACCCTGAATACCTGGACTTCATGGCTTTCCCACAACGTCTCGGGCAGGCGGATCCACAGCGCGCCGTGGGCATCACCCGGCTGGTTGTCTACCGTCTTTCGGGCGGCGCGGCCGCTTGGGATGGCAGGGTTTTCAGCGGATTGGGTAGGCCGGTGCTCTATCTGTCGGGGCGCACCACCCTCAAGGTGCTGCTCGAGGGCTTGGGCGTTTCCGGCGTCGACACGGCGAGAACGTCCACGCAGCTGGCGCACATGTTGCTTCGGGGGCGTGGCAGCCTGGCGATAGACCATGACTACCAGGTCGAGCTGCTGCTCGCCGAGCCGGAATTCCGCGGGCGGTTCGAGGTGTTGCCGGCGCCGTTGGGCGAGGCGCCGATCTTTCTGGCGGTGGGGCGACAGCTGTACCAGCGCAACAGTCGCCAGGTCGAGGCCATCTGGAACGAGATTGGCGTGCTGCGCCGTGCGACAGGACCAACGCTCAGGCCGTTGTGGCAAGTCGGCTCGTCCCCAGAGGCGGTGGGCGAGGAGTGAGGCTGCCGGCGCGGAAATCTTCAACTTCGAGCATGTTCGGCGCCTTTCGACCGTGTTAGCGACTATTTCACGAGAGGTGCTCCGAATGACGAATGCCTTCGCGGCATGGCCGTCTGCCTCATCCGGCGTTTCACGCCGCCGACTCCCCGAGGGACATAAGAAGTCGTCGCTGCGCGGCTTTCACGCTAGGTGACTCTTGTTAGATAGCGCGCTCACAGCTAAAAGCATCGCCAGCAAGGGCTAGGTTTCCCTGGCTCCTACAGGAGCAGTGCTTTGACCTGCCAGCTATCGCAACAACCCATTGGGACATAGGCAACGAAAAAGCCCCGCACTGGGCGGGGCTCTTCTTCACGCGGGGTAACGCTTAGGCTTGAACGACCGGGATCTGGGCGTTGGCAGCCGCTTCGCGGAACTCGGCGATCTGGTCGAAGGACAGGTAGCGGTAGACGTCGGCAGCCATGCTGTCGATGTCCTTCGCGTAG
>NZ_JBFTEG010000031.1:0-22426 GCF_041027545.1 Pseudomonas zhanjiangensis
TTGCGGGTCTGCTTGCGCTTGCCGGCGTACTCAGCATCGGCAAAGGTCATCTGCTTCATGGAAGAGCTCGAATGGTGGAATCGGCGTATTTCAGCAGATTCGGGAAGTCTTTTTCAGGCCATCCTTAGGTAATAGCTGACGTCCCGCTGCGCCGCTCGGACTGCCAGGTAGCGCAACAGGCGGCCCAACGATCCGTGTCAGCGGCGGGTTGCTATCCCATTCGGTTCGGCCACGATGAGCGAAGATGTCACACGGGCCGGCTTCTGTTTGGCGCAGGTGCCTGCGATGGCCATTTACCTTGCGCAGGTACGCAAGCACGAGCCGAATCGCCGGCTACGCGCACCCTCCAGCCACGAGCGGGCAGCGTTGACAGCGAAAGCCACGCGTCCGCGCTTGATACCGACGGGTCCGAGCGCACCTTGTGCTGGGCCATCCTTCTCCGCCGAGATGGCCTCACTCCTATGTGTCATTGCCTCTCGGATGATCACGGCCTGGCGCCACTACTCGGCATATATCCTCGTGAGGCGGCGGTTTCCCTCTTCCAGTTCGCGCCCCATGCCATCAATGCGGCGTCCATACCGCCGCCCCCCCCATTTGTAGACGCTCACCGCACTGAAACCGTGCAAGCGGCGCAGCTTAGGGGCTGGGCTGCCGTCCCGACTGCTTGAGGATGGCGATGATCAGGCTGCCCGAAAAGCGCAATGTCCTGACGATTCGGCGATAGCGGTAGGTTCGGTTCACCTCATGGTGTGGATTGCGCGAATCCCTTGCTCAGACGCCGCAGCGCCATCTCTCTCGCCGAAGTGGGGCGTTGTTGCCAGGCACGGAAGCCACCGTGCGCTACCCGCAGCAGGCGCCACCTAGGGGCCACGGGCAGCGACCGGCCAACGCTTCAATGATGCGGAACTTCACTTGGCAGGCTGTCCGGCGGTGCATATCCCTCGCGGCGTGGGCCCGCTTATGCAGTATCGGGACGACCCTCAGGCAGAGAAACGTACCGGCCTAGCCCAAGAAAAGTACAAACGGACTAGAAATTCCAGAAAGAAGGTCCGATCAACGGATTTTCGGGGGCTGGTTAGACCACTGATTATCTAGGCGGGATATATCATTTGTTTGAGCGTGAGTACTTTATAACTCGCAATTCTATTGCAGCGGTGGCTGGTAGAACCAACTCTCTACGAGGATCAGGAAATGGCTAAAAAAGAAGAATTCGGTTTTGGCACTCAAATTCGCAAATCTCCCTACTTTGATGCAACGGTTCGCTGGGGTGCAACCGGCTTTTCCGTGTATAACCACATGTATATACCACGCGACTTTGGTAGCCCCGAACAAAATTTCTGGAATCTAATCAATGACGCAATTCTTTGTGATGTGGCAGTTGAGCGCCAAGTAGAGATTACTGGGCCTGATGCAGCACAGTTTGCGCAGTTGCTAACCCCGCGAGATCTTTCAAAGTGCGCGGTGGGGCAGTGTAAGTATGTCCTGATCACCAATGCCGATGGCGGAATTCTGAATGATCCGATTCTGCTGCGTCTCGGCGAAAATCACTTCTGGATTTCCCTTGCTGACAGCGACATTTTGCTGTGGGCGCAAGGTGTCGCCATCAACTCTGGGCTGGATGTCCAGATTCGCGAGCCGGATGTATCACCGTTGCAGTTGCAAGGTCCGAAGTCCGGCGAAGTAATGAATGCACTGTTCGGCGAGAGTATTTATGACCTTAAGTACTACTGGCTGCGCGAATATGACCTGGACGGTATCCCGCTGATCGTTTCCCGGACCGGGTGGTCGAGTGAGCTTGGCTATGAGATTTATCTGAGGGATAGCTCGAAGGGAGACGCTCTGTGGGAACGGATCATGGACGCTGGTGCGCCTTTCGGACTCAAGCCTGGGCATACGTCGACAATTCGCCGAATCGAGGGTGGCATGCTGTCATATCACGCCGATATGGACATCAACACCAATCCCTATGAGTTGAGTTTGGATCGTTTGGTCAACCTGGACATGGAGGCTGAGTTTATAGGGAAATCAGCTTTGCAAAGCATTAAGGACAAGGGCGTGTCACGCAAGCAGGTTGGTCTGATTATCGATGGCCCCGTCCTTGAAGGTCCCAATACCAGGTTCTGGCCTGTAGAGGATAACGGCGAGCAGGTAGGTAAAGTCACCTCGGCCGTGCATTCTCCGCGTCTCAAGCAAAATATTGCACTGGCCATGGTGAGTATCGAGCAGTCCGCCATTGGTACAGCCTTAAAAGTACAAACTCCTAGCGGGGAAATGAACGCGACTGTCGTTGAGACACCATTCTTTGACCCAAAGAAGAAGATTGCCGCGAGTTAATCGTCTAGAAGCAAATGCAGCAGCATCAAGGGTTTCGGGTTGTATCTTTGGTGCTTGCTGAGTGTGTGTATTGTTCGTACTTACGGGTGTGCTGCCATGCAAAGATATTCGCAAAGTCCAAATAAGTTTATTCTCAAGGTCAGCTGTGATACCGCTAGGGGCATCGTGGCAGGTATAGCGTCTTATTTGTCTGATCGCGGTTGCTATATCGCTGAGTTGTCCCAGTTCGATGACAAGAGTACCGGCAAATTCTTCATGCGTTTGGTCTTCGATGCGCTCGATGAAGCGAGCTGTGGCATCGAAGATCTCAGAAGCGGATTTACCGACCTGGCTGATAAATATAGCCTGGACTGGTCGATGCATGAGTCTTGCAAGCCGCAGAAAGTACTTCTGATGGTATCGAAATTCGATCATTGCCTGGATGATCTGCTTTATCGCTACCGCAAAGGCGAGATGTTTATCGAGATCACGGCGGTAGTGTCCAACCATCTCGATCTCCGGGCAATGGTGGAGCGGGAGGGAATCCGCTTCGTGTACCTTCCAGTTACAAAGGATAATAAACTCGATCAGGAGCAGGAGCTTCTTAATATAGTGGATGAAACAGGTACCGACCTTGTGGTACTTGCCCGCTATATGCAGATTCTTTCAAATGACCTGTGCAATAAACTGCGCGGTCGAGCAATCAACATTCATCACTCTTTCCTGCCTGGATTCAAAGGTGCCAAGCCATACCACCAGGCGTTCGAGCGAGGCGTGAAACTCATAGGCGCAACGGCACACTACGTGACGTCCGACCTGGATGAAGGCCCTATTATCGAACAGGCCGTGCAACACGTAGACCATAGCTACTGCCCAGAAGAGTTGGTTGCCGTGGGACGCGATACCGAGACGATGGCGCTGGCGCGCGCGGTAAAAATGCATATTGAGCACCGCGTTTTCCTCGATGGAAACAAAACAGTTATTTTCAAATAAGAGCGATCTATATCATGGCTCATATTCTTGATGGCAAACTGTTGTCCGCGCAGGTACTGGAAGAGGTTGCCCGCGAAGTTGAGATCCTGAAGGCCGAGCGCGGCGTGGTTCCCGCGCTGGCGGTTATATTGGTGGGTGATGACCCTGCCAGTCAGGTTTATGTGCGTAACAAGGCGAAGCGTGCAACTGAGGTGGGAATGCTGTCCATCGAGTACCGTTTCGATGCAGATACGTCTCAGGAGAAGTTGAACAAGTTAATTCTGGAATTGAACAGAGATCCAACGGTGCATGGCATTTTAGTGCAGTTACCGTTGCCTTCTCACTTGAGTGAAGATGAAGTCATAGCCGCTATTGCCCCCGGTAAAGATGTTGATGGTTTCCATCCTCAGAACGTCGGAGCCCTAGCGTCGGGCCAGCCAGCGCTGGTCCCATGCACGCCTCAGGGCTGCATGATCATGTTGCAAGAGGTCTACGAGGATCTACGTGGTAAGTCCGCGGTGGTCGTAGGTCGTTCGAACATTGTCGGCAAGCCGATGGCAATGCTATTGCTCCAGGCAAACTGTACGGTGACTATCGTTCACTCACATACCGTAGGAATAGAAGAGATCTGTCGTAGAGCGGACATTGTGGTCGCGGCAGTTGGGCGTGCAGGACTAGTGAAGTCAGACTGGATTAAGCCGGGTGCAACCGTCATCGATGTTGGGATTAACGAGGTTTACGAGGAAGGCCGGCGTAAACTTCGAGGTGATGTTGATTTCCAGAATGTCGAGCCAATTGCGGGAGCAATTACACCAGTGCCAGGCGGTGTTGGGCCAATGACCATAGCCTGCTTGTTGTTGAATACCTTGAAGGTGGCAAAGGAAAAAAGCGCATTCATGAAACGGAATGGCTTGGCGACCGAAGCCATGTGAAAGTACTTGGCCTGTATAGCGTGCCTGCAATGCATGTGTGCCAGATAAATGTTGCTTGAAGATGGTGGGAGTCAGTTATGAACAAAGTAAAAATTGAGTGTGTAATTATTGGTTCTGGCACAGCTGGGCTGGGTGCATATTCAAGAATTCGTCGCAAGACTGACAATTTCATCATGATTGAACATGGACCCTATGGCACCACATGCGCCAGAGTCGGCTGTATGCCAAGTAAAATGCTGATTACCGCAGCTGATCATGCGCACGAAATTGATGAAGGAAGTTTTTTTGGCGTGAATGGAAGCTACAACGTGGATGGTGCTCAAGTTTTTGAGCGGCTCAGAAGGGATCGGGCGAACAAGTTTGTTGGTGGGGTTCTGAAACAGATAGATAATATCCCAGCCGAATTCAAACTCAGGGGGTTTGCCAAGTTCGCCGGCGCGAACACTATTGTGGTCGACAATGAACTGGAGATTGAGGCTGAAAAGATTGTTATCGCTTGCGGTTCGCGACCGCATATTCCTGACGTATTCAAGAAAGTCCAAAAGAGGCTTTATACAAGCGATAATATTTTTGAAATTGAAGGCCTGCCTCAGTCGCTTGGCGTAATCGGTTTGGGAGTAATTGCACTGGAACTAGGCCAGTCGTTTCACCGCCTTGGTGTAAAAACGACATTTTTCGGTCGTTCCGGGCGGATTGGCGATCTAACACATCCTGATATGCAGGCCGAGACGCTGGATATTTTAAGCAACGACCTGGATATCATACCTCGGGGCGAAGTGCTGGACGCCTGGGAGGATGAGGACTGTGCCTGGGTCAAATACAGGTTGGCCAGTGGTGAAACGATTGTCAGGGGGTTCGATTCATTGCTGGTTGCGGTGGGCAGAGTCTCGAATATTGATAGGCTGAATATCGAGAGTACAGGTGTTGAGCTTAACCAGAACGGCTTCCCCTGTTTTGACTCTGAAACAATGCAGTGTGGTAATAGCCCGATCTATGTTGCAGGCGATGCTACCGACGAACTGCCTTTATGGCACGAGGCCTATGATGAAGGTCGGATTGCCGGGGACAGTGCGGTAAGTTTCCCAGAAGAAGTGAAAGGGGTAAGAAAGGTTCATTTGGGTATTTACTTTACTGACCCGCAAATGGCGATCGTGGGGAAAAGCTTCAGGCAGTTGCAGGGCGTGGATCTTGTGATTGGTGACTTGCCCTTTAGAGGGCCGCGGCATGAAGTATGGAATAAAACCCAGGGCAGAATTCAAGTCTACTTGGATGCCAAGTCGGGCGTGGTCTTGGGCGCCGAGTTGTTGGGGTTTCATGCCGAACATTTGGCCCACCTGTTGGCGCTGGCGATCACTCATAAGATGACTGCTGATCAAGTATTGGAAATGCCGATATACCACCCCAGTGCTGAGGAAGTGTTGCGTAACGTTTTGAATCAAGCAAGGTTCAAGCTCAAGTGATCTTTCCTGGTGGCTTGCCTTGAATCGGCGGTGATGCATAAAAAGATGTCACTGCCTGAGGTTCCAGTTCGGCGATTTATCTCCGTCGGCCCCGGCGGTTCATAGACATGTGGGGCTTGTTGGCTAGCTTGGCTTGGCGTCGTCAAATCAAGCGTTTGGCAATGGTTTATCAAGCGCCTTTGCCGCTTAGCCAGTATTAAAGTTTTTCGCGGGAGAAAGCAGTGAGAAGAGTCCGTTACTGGTCGGTAGATAATGCAGGTTTCCTTGAGCATCTATATACGAAGTTTGAGGCGGTGATGGTGGCCTTGCATCCGCTTTGGAGCGCGATCGGCTATCAACGTATCGAAAGGCCAGTGGCTGCAGCCGAGCAGCTGATCAAAGGATTTCTTTTTGACTGTCGGATGTGCGGTCAATGCATGCTTTCGTCGAATGGGATGTCCTGTCCGATGAATTGTCCCAAAACGCTGAGAAACGGTCCCTGCGGTGGGGTCCGCAGTAATGGCAATTGCGAAGTGAATGCAGACATGCGTTGTGTGTTTGTCGAAGCGGCCAGAGGCAGTCAGAAGATGCAGGGTGGCGACTTGATCAAGGTTGTGCAGTTGCCGGTAGATCACAGGTTGCAAGGCTCGTCTTCCTGGCTGCGGATAGCCCAAGAAAAAGGGTTGGAGAAGCAAGCGCTGAAGAACCCTAGCGCTACACAGGCATCGGCAAAGGGAGAATGAGATTGGCTAGCGAATCGATCAGCTTTGCCCCATCTGCGCCTCATGCCGTGGCTGAGGGTTATGCATCTACCAGCCAACTGGAGCATGCCCTTCGACAGGGGCACTTTGCGGTTACCACCGAGTTGGCTCCGCCGGATTCGGCGCGCGCCGAGGATGTATATGAGCGAGTGCGGGTGTTTGACGGCGTCGTTGATGGGGTGAACGCCACCGACGGATCCGGCGCCCGCTGTCACATGTCCAGCCTCGCCGTCTGTGCGCTGCTGAGCAGGCTCGGATACTCACCCGTCATGCAGATATCTTGCCGTGACAGGAATCGCATCGCCATCCAGGGGGATGTCCTGGGAGCGGCTGCGATGGGGGTTTCGAACATTATGTGTTTGAGTGGCGACGGCGTCCAAGTCGGCGACCATCCCGGCGCCAAACCTGTGTTCGACCTGGACAGTATGTCTGCTTTGGAAATCATTCGCGGCATGCGCGATGACGCCCGGTTCCAGAGTGGTCGCCTGTTGAGCTCGCCGCCTGAGGTGTTTATGGGCGCAGCCGCCAACCCCTTCGTGCCGGATCATGAGTTCCGAGTGACGCGGCTGGCCAAGAAAATCGCCGCTGGGGCTCAATTTGTACAGACTCAGTACTGTTTCGATATTCCTTTGCTAGAGGAATACATGAAGCAAGTGCGTGACCGCGGGCTGGACCAGAAAATTTTTATCCTGGTGGGTGTGGGACCGTTGCCCTCCGCCCGTGGCGCCGAGTTCATCCGTTCTAAGGTGCCTGGCGTGCATATTCCCGATGCGATTATCAAGCGCCTTACTGGCGCCGAGAATCAAAAGGAAGAGGGTAAGAAGATCTGTATTGAAATGATGCAGCAGATCAAAGAGATCAAAGGTATTAGCGGTGTGCATGTCATGGCGTTCCGCATGGAGGAAACCGTTGTCGAGATGGTTCAAGCGGCCGGAGTGTTGGGCAAGCGTGAGCCATGGTATCCGGGAAGTGTGCAGGCTAGTCGATGAATCTGGATCGTTAGCCTAGCCGGCGTAACAAAGAGCCTGAGAGCAGATGGGTCAGAAAGACCTGGATGACTGCACGGATATCGTGGTTCTGGATCAGGTGGCGCGATCTAGGCATGAGCCTGACATCGGTAACAAGCGCAGCCGCGAGGCCGTGTCGAGACGACTATCATTGAACCATGAGTTCGGATTGATGGTGGCGCATTGAAAGTACGAAAGCTACGGGAGCTTGTCATGAGTGATAAAAAAGTTACTTCCGATAATTTGATAAAAGAGAAACGCGACGGTGTTGTGTTTCTTACGATGAATAACCCGTCGAAGTTCAATCTGCTTTCTGAGGCGATGCTGCAGGAATTGCAGGATGAGTTGGATTGTGCTCGAGAGGATGCTAGCGTCAGATGTGTCGTCATCGCTGGGGCCGGCAAGGCATTTTGTGCGGGACATGACTTGAAGGAAATGCGCTCGAACTGGGATTTCAATTACTACAAAGGTCTGTTCGCGACCTGTAGCAAAGTGATGCAGAGTATTGTATCGCTTCCTGTACCGGTCATTGCAAAGGTACAAGGAATTGCTGCGGCTGCGGGTTGTCAGTTGGTGGCCAGTTGTGATCTGGCGATTGCTTCCCAAGCTGCAAAATTTGGCGTGTCGGGAATCAATGTTGGTCTGTTTTGTTCCACGCCTGCTGTTGCATTATCGCGCAACATTTCATCCAAGCGGGCATTCGATATGCTGTGTACCGGTAGCTTTATTGATGCGGAAACGGCGTTGGATTGGGGGTTGATTAGCCAGGTCGTCGCTGCCGATGAATTGGATCATGCGGTTGAAGAAAAACTCAAGCAGATCTTGAGTAAAGACGCAAACGCCATTCGTTACGGTAAGTCGATGTTTCATGCGCAGCGACAGATGCCCCTGGCTGATGCCTATGCAATGGCTGGAGATGTCATGGCAAAAAACATGATGGAACTCGATACGTGTGAAGGAATAGATGCCTTCCTGGAGAAGCGGACGCCTGTTTTTTCAAGATGAATGTCCCGTGCTGGAAGGGCGTCAGGATGAAGACAATGTGTTCGCGGGTGAAGGGTGCGAGCTGGGTTGATTGCTATCCGGGTTGCGGTTCGTTAGTAGCAAGATAATCGTCATAATGAAGTGTTAGGAGGGTATATGAGCGGTGTTTGCGCCTTCAATGATCTTATGTCCAAAAATTCGGCCAACTATGTATCCCTGTCTCCGTTGAGTTTTATCAAGCGTGCGGCCAGTGTCTATCCGAATAGAAAAGCCGTTGTGTATAACGAGATCGAGTACAGCTGGTCCGAGACATACAAGCGCTGCTGTAAACTGGCCTCGGCGCTTAAGCGTCTCGGTGTGTCAAGAGGTGATGTGGTAGCGACGATGCTGCCGAACGTTCCGGCAATGTATGAAGCGCACTTTGGTATTCCCATGGTGGGCGCGGTAATCAATGCCATCAATATTCGCCTGGATGCTGCTGCTGTCGCTTTTATCTTGTCGCACAGTAAGACGAAAGTTCTTCTGGTCGATCCAGAGTTAGCCGGTGTGGTTTCGAAGGCATTGAGCCTGCTTGAGGGGCGTAGCCCCGTTGTCATTAACGTGCGGGACGACAGCTATACCCAAGGCTCTGAGGTGGGCGACCTCGAGTACGAGACTTTGCTGGATGCTGAAACAGACGTTGGTGGGTGGCAACTGCCGAGCGATGAGTGGGACGCGATAGCACTTGGTTATACCTCTGGTACGACAGGAGATCCCAAGGGCGTGGTAACCCATCACCGCGGCGCCTACCTAAACGCAGTGAGTAATGTGCTCTCATGGAGCTTGCCGCAAGAAGTAACGTACCTGTGGACCCTGCCACTTTTTCATTGTAATGGCTGGTGCTTTCCTTGGACCATGGCGGCAATTGCGGGAACCAACGTGTGCTTGCGGCGTGTCGATGCCAAGCAGATAGTGGCGTTGATCAAGAGGCATGGTGTTACCCACTACTGTGGCGCCCCAATTGTCCATTCGATGATTGCAGATGCCGTCCAGGGTGGCGTGGACGAGTTTAGTCACAAGGTCCATGGCTTAATCGCCGGCGCGGCGCCACCGGCGTCCATTTTAGAGCGAATGGAGAATATCGGGTTTGACCTTACCCATGTCTATGGGTTGACCGAGACCTATGGGCCAGCGGCTGTTTGTGCAAAACATGCTGATTGGGACAATCTTCCGTTGGAGCAACGTGTCTTGCTAAATGGCAGGCAGGGAGTCGCCTATCCGCTTCAGGAGGAGGTCGCCGTACTCGATCCGGAGACGCTGCTGCCAGTTCCCTTTGATGGGGAAACTGTTGGCGAAATCATGTTCAAGGGAAATATCGTTATGAAGGGTTACCTTGAGAATGAAAAGGCGACCAAGGAAGCTTTCTCGGGAGGCTGGTTTCATAGCGGTGATCTGGCCGTGGTTCACCCAGATGGCTACCTGAAAATTACCGACCGGCTAAAGGATATAATTATATCTGGCGGCGAGAACATCTCCTCATTAGAGGTGGAGAGTGTGATCGATAGTCACCCGAGCGTTCACATGGTGGCTGTCGTGGCCATGCCAGATAGCAAGTGGGGTGAAGTTCCCGCCGCATTTGTGCAGCTTCGTGATGGTTGTGCCGTGTCCGAGGCGGAATTGATCAGCTATTGCAAGGAGCGCCTGGCGAGCTTCAAGACACCGAAGAAGATAATATTCGAAAATCTGCAGACAACTTCTACTGGAAAGATACAGAAATTTCATCTCAGGCAAAAATTGGCTGGGGCTGCATGATTTCAGGGCGAAAATGAAAGTAGTCTCGATAATCCGTATTTGTCGAGGCTGCTTGGTTTAGACGCGGCCTATTCAACAGGCTGGTCGTTTTCGCAGCAAACCCTTTGTGCCGAGGATCGCCGGCTACCAGGCGGTTATGACTTGCCAAGTCAGTGCTCGCTCGTGGCAGAAAGTAAGACGGTACTACTAACGATTGACCAGGTATTGGTGGACTCCTTATAGGTCTGTCCGCGTGGAGGCGTGCGCCAGAAGCTTCTTGCCGGCTCATCAAGAGTCGTTCGTAAATTGGTACATCAGACATATCAAACTATAACAATGGAGAACTTGATATGAACAATTCCAGCGGTATGTTCCGGGGCGTCGATGCGAGGATTACTCTCGTATCGACAGCCATAATCGTGGCCTTCGTCGCCTTTTGCGCGTTGATGGGTGAGCAGGCCGGCACTGTATTCGGCGAGTTTTCCAACAGTATTCTGCTGAACTTCAAATGGTTCTACCTGGCCATGGCCTCGGGTGTCTTGGTTTACCTGCTGTATCTGATGGTCAGTCGTTTCGGCAATATCACACTCGGCAAGGATGGTGAGAAACCCGAATTCAGCACCATATCCTGGTTGTCCATGCTGTTCAGTGCCGGCATGGGCATCGGCCTGCTGTTCTGGTCGGTGGCCGAGCCGATGTGGCACTACGCCGGCAACCCGTTCAGCACCACGGCGTTGAGCGCCGAGGCGGCCGAGTCGGCGATGCGCGTGACCTTCTTCCACTGGGGCATGCACGCCTGGGCCCTGTACCTGGTGCCGGCACTGTGCCTGGCCTATTTCGCCTTCCGCAAGGGCAAGCCGCTGTCGATCCGTGCCACCCTCGAGCCGCTGTTCGGCGAGAAGCGCATGAACGGCTGGCTGGGCGCGATCTTCGACATCCTGATCGTGGTGGTGACCGCCTTCGGTATCGCCACCTCCTTCGGTCTGGGTGTCGAGCAGCTGGCCACCGGGATCAAGACCCTGACCGGCACCGAGTTGGGCATCGGCATGAAGATGGCGCTGATTTTGGGCATCTCCCTGGTCGCCATCATGTCGGTGGTGTCCGGTGTCGATCGCGGCATCAAGCTGCTGTCGCTGTGGAACATGGGCCTGTCGCTGGTGATCCTGGCCGCGGTCATGGCCTTCGGTCCGACCCGTTACATCCTCAACACCATCCTCGAAGGCACCTCCGGCTACGCCCAGAGCGTGATCGGCATGAGCCTGTGGAGCGACACCCAGAACGATGCCGGCTGGCAGAACTGGTGGACCGCTTTCTATTGGGCCTGGTGGCTGACCTGGGCGCCCTTCGTCGGCACCTTCATCGCGCGCATCTCCCGCGGCCGGACCATCCGTCAGCTGGTGATGGGCTCGCTGATCATCCCGGTGTTGTTCAGTTTCGTCTGGATCGGCACCTTCGGCGGCGCCGCACTGAACTACGAGAAGGCCGATCGCCTGACTCATCAGGAGCAGATGCAGAGCCAAGGCCTGAGCGGCGATGAGGCCAAGTTCGAGGGCGGTGCCATTCTGGTGGCGACCAAGGCCGATGCCACCAACTCGCTGTTCACCCTGTTCGACAAGATCGAGCAGTCCTCGGGGCTGAACATCGGCGGCTTGCTCGGCGCCCTGGCTTCGTTGCTGATCGTCACCTACTTCGTCACCTCGGCCGACTCCGGCACCCTGGTGGTGAGTACCCTGGCGGCGCGCGGCAACATTCATCCGCCGGCCTGGAGTCGCGTGGCCTGGGGACTGGCGGTGGGCGCCATCGCCTCCGGCCTGCTCTGGTCGGGTGGCCTGAAGAGCGTGCAGACCGCCACCATCTGCGCGGCCCTGCCGATCGGGGTGATCCTGCTGCTGATGGCCTTGGCCCTGCATCGCACCCTGCTGGCCGAACCCGTGCGCAGCCTGCAGATAAGGGAAGCCGATGGCTACGAGGCCTCGGCCGGCTGATCGATCCTGCGCCTGCTCGCAAGCCCGTCATCTGTTGGTGACGGGCTTGCGTTTTTCGGGCCGCTGCAGCGACCTGGGCGATTCAGCATCGCCCCAGGGGCGGGAGCGTCAGCTGACCATCGCCAGATCAGTCAGCGTGCGGATACAGCCGGGTGCGACTTTTGGCCGAGACGGCTACTGCCAAGGGACTATTGCGCCAGCGCCGGCGGCGGCCGATGCTGAGGTGCCCGGCTCCGCCAGTACCCTGATCCCGCCATGTCCGATCATCCAGCCCAGGTTCAACCGCTGCAGTCCACTGCCAAGCGGTCGCGCCTGGACAATGGCCTGGCGCTGACGCTGGTGAGCCGGCCGGGGCAGGGCAAGGCCGCCATCTGCCTGCGGGTAGCGGCAGGCAGCCATGACGAGCCGACCGAGTACCCGGGGCTGGCGCATTTTCTCGAGCACCTGCTGTTTCTCGGCAGCGAAGGCTACGGGCCCGAGCAGAGCCTGATGGCGTTCGTCCAGGCCTGTGGCGGCCAGGTCAATGCCTCGACCCAGGCGCGTCATACCGACTATTTCTGCGAGGTGCCGGCGGCGCTGCTCGACGGTGCCCTGGCGCGGCTGCTGGACATGCTGGTCCATCCCTTGCTCGACCCGGCGGCGCAGCTGCGCGAGCGCGAGGTGGTGCATGCCGAGTTCCTCGCCCGCGGCCAGGACGGCGCTACCCTGGCCGCGGCGGCACTGGGCCAGGCGCTGCCGGCCGGCCATGGTTGCGGCGCTTTCGTCGCTGGCAATCGCGAGACTCTGATGGTGGAGCGCGATGCGTTCCAGCGCGCCTTGCGCGACTTCCATCGCCACTACTATCGGGCCGCGCAGTGCTCCCTGGTGCTGGTCGGTCCCCAGCCGCCGGCCGAGCTGGAGGCCCTGGCCCGGCGTCATGCCGCCGCGCTGCCGGCCCTGCCTGGCAGCGTGCAGGCGGCGCCCCCGGCGCTGCTGCCATTGCGCGAGCGGCAGCTGCGCATGACCCTGGCGCCTGGCGCCTGCTGCCTGCGCCTGGGCTTTGCCCTGGATCTGCCGGGCACCTGCGCCGGCGCCGCGCTCGATCAGGCGCTCGATTACCTGCTGACCTGGCTGGCCGACGAGTCGAGCGGCGGCCTGAGCGCCGGCCTGGTCGCGGCCGGCCTGTGCTCCGGGCTGCAGGCGCAGGTGCTCTATCGCCACGCCAGCCAGGCGCTGCTGATGCTGGCATTTGCCGATGTCGAGGAGGACCCCGCGAGCCGCGCGGCGATTGCCGCGGCGGTGCAGGACTGGCTGGGCTTCTTCGCCGCCCATGCCGACGCCGGGGACCTGCGCGGGCGCTACCGCGCGCTGCTCGCGTGTCGGCTGCAGGCCCTGCAGCCCCTGGCCCTGGCGCGGTTCCACCAGGACCTCGGCCTCGACGACGATACGCCGGGCCAGTGCTTGAGCGAGGCGGCGCGGATCGTCTTGTCGCGCCTGCTGGAGCAGTTGCGGGCCACCGAGCGCTGCATCGCGCTGTACGCCAGCCCCGTGGTGGTGGCGCCCTGGCAGGGCACAGGCTTTCCGCTGCGCATGGCCAGCGAGGCCCGGATCGCCGCGGCGCCGCGCAACTGGGCCTGGCAGCTGCCGGCCGCCAATCCCTTTGCCTGCACGCAGGCCGGCAGCGAGCCGGCCCTGGAGATCGAGGCGCGGCTGCGCTGGCTGCAGCCGACCGCCGCCGCGGCGGGGCCTGGCCAGGGGGCACTGCTGGCGCGCCTGTGCCTGGTCGAGGCGTTGAGCGCGGATCGGCTGCAGGCGCTGGTCCAGGCGCGCCTGGGCGCGGTGCAGGGCCAGGCCGCCCAGGTCGGGGTCACCCTGCAGCTGACGGCCGAAGCCGATGCCCTGCAGCTGTCGCTCCAGGGGCCGGCGCAGTTGTTGCCCAGGGTGCTGGCGCACGCCTTGCGCCGCCTGTTCGATTCCACCGCGCTGCCCAAGCCGCCGGCGCCGGCCGCCGAGATGCCGATCCGGCGGTTGTTGCGGCGCCTGCCCGAGCTGTTCAGTCGCGAGCCGCTGGCGCCCGGCTGCCCGGCGCAGGCGCTGCGCCAGGCACGCCTGGAAGGCCTGTGCGTGGGGTTGGAGGAAACCGCCCAGCGCGAGATCGAGGGCCTGTTTGCCTCGGTGCTGGAGTTGCCGCCGGCCGCAGCGCCTGCCCCGGTGCAGCCGGGGCGCCACTGGCGCGCGGCGCCTGGTGCGGACGAGGAGGCGGCGCTGCTGCTGTTCTGCACGCAGTCGGACGCCGATGCGCGCAGCGAGGCGGGCTGGCGGTTGCTCGCGCACCTGCTCCAGGGGCCATTCCATCGGCGCCTGCGCAGCGAGCTGCAATTGGGCTATGCCTTGTTCTGCGGCTACCGCCAGGTGCACGGGCGCCGCGGCATCCTGTTCGCCGTGCAGTCGCCCCATGCCTCGGTGCCGCAGATACTCGCCCACATCGAGGCCTTCCTGGGCGCGCAGGGCGATTGCCTGGCGAACCTGGACGACGCGGCGCTGGGCACGGCCGCCGCGGCCCTGGGCCGGCAACTGCGCGAGCGCGCGGCCAGCCCCGCCGAGCTTGCCGAGCTGCACTGGCAGCAGCATCAGGCCGGCTTGCCGCCGGCCCATGGCGCGACCGTGGAGGCGGCGTTGGCCGCGCTCACGCGCCAGCACCTGCTGGCCCTGCATCAATCCCTGTGCCAGGCCAGCGGCGGCTGGCACCTGCTGGCCAATGCCGCCGGCTGATTCTGCCCGCCTGGCCCTATCTGACTGCGACTCGACCCATGGGCCCGGCCACCGGCGGGCGCCGTTGCACACGCGTGTTCATCGCCTGCTTGCATAGCCTCGACACCTACGACCTTCGGCCTGCTTCCTTGTGACCGAGCCCGGTGGCGGTCGTGGTCTTACGCCTAAGCGAGCGCGCCTGCGCGCCCGCCGAAAGCAGCATCCAGGCAGTGCCATGGCAGCCTATGGCCGCGGCCGAGCCCTTTCGATAATCGCCTCCGACCCGACTGACCTCGACAGTCGCCCCTCAAGTGGAGAGCGTTATGCACAACAACAAGATCGCCACCCCTCGATTCCTGCCCCTGGCCCTGACGGCCGCCGTTGCCCTGGCAACGGCCCAGCAGGCCGCCGCCGAGATCGTCCTGTATGACCAGGACGACACTACCTTCTCCACCGATGGCTACATCAACGCCTTCTACGTCAACAGCGACGTCGATCGCGAAGGCGAGTTGAACGACCGCCGCCAGGCGCGGGTGAAGATGGGCTTCCTGCCGAACTGGATCGGCTTCAACTTCGGCAAGCAGATCGATGACCTCAAGCTGGGCGGTCGCTCCTCGTTCTGGGTGACCATCAACGACAGCGAGACCAACGGCACCGCCACCGCCATCGACGTGCGCCAGTTCTACGGCACCGTGGCCAGCCCGGAGTGGGGCGAGGTGCTGGTGGGCAAGGACTTCGGTCTGTTCTCGCGCTCCAATATCTTCCTCGACGAGCTGCTCGCCGGTTACGGCAATGTCAGCGACACCCTGGGCCTGGTCGACGGCAGCGGGGTATCGTTCGGTAATATCGGCACCGGCTACCCGTACCCGTTCCCGACCTCGCAGATCACCTACCGCAACAACAACCTGGCCGAAGGCCTGCGTTTCGCCGTGGGCATCATGGACCCGGTGGACACCAACGACGACAGCGCGGTGGGCCGCGCCTACCAGGAAGAGCCGCGCTTCGAGTCCGAGATCAGCTACCAGTTCGACGTCGGCGGGGCGACCCTCTACACCTGGCTCAACGGCGCCTACCAGACCTCGGACAACACCGACAGCACGGTCGACAGCGTGACCTCCAAGGGCCTGGGTTACGGTGTGCAGGCCAAGATGGGGGGCGTCTCGCTGACCGCCTCGGGCTTCCAGGCCGAGGGCATCAACCCCTTCTTCACCAACAATGCCGGCGAGCCGACGCTGCGCGAGATCGACAGCGATGGCTACCTGTTGCAGGGCTCCTACAGCTTCGGCAAGAACCGCGTGGCGCTGTCCTATGGCAAGACCGAGGACGACGGCAACGGCCTGGGCAGCGCCGCCGACTACGAGACCCGCGGCGTGGCCTACTTTCGCACCATCAACGACAACCTCAAGCTGGTCGCCGAATACAACCAGTACCAGATCGACGCCGCCACCGGCAGCGGTCTGAACGAGGACACCGACACCTTCGCCGTCGGCGCCGTGCTGAGCTGGTAAGGCGTACCGAACGAGCCGGGAAGGTGGTCCTGCCCGGCTTTTTCCTGGAGGTGAAGATGCCGCTCTATGCCCTGGATCTGCTGCTGATGCTGGTGCCGGTGACGACCCTGTTCCTCGCCTTGCCGGTGGTGCTGATGCGTTTCTTCTGAGCCACAGGCTCGCCGATGCCCGCCGCCGCGGGCTTTTTTCCGCCCAGGCTTTGCGACTTAGGGACTAGACCGGCGCTACTCAAGTGGCATGGGGCGTTTGCGCCGTCCTTCGTAGAATCCCCTCATGCAAAGTGGGCTTTTGCCGGGGGCATGGACATGCAGCCACAACAGACAGAAGGTGTCGTCACTGCCACCTCCAGCGCCAGGGACGTCGAGCAGGTGGCGCAGGAGCTGGCGCGCCAGTTGATCCATCCACACCTGGGTTTCGTGCTGTTCTTCTGCTCGGCCCAGTACGACCTGCAGGCGCTCGGCGAGGTGCTCGACCAGTACTTCGGCGGGATCGAACTGGTCGGCTGCACCAGCGCCGGCGAGATCACCGCCCAGGGTTACGGCCGTGGCTGTGTCAGCGCCATTGGCTTCGATCACCGCAGCTTCTCCATCGCCAGCGAGCTGATCGACGAGATGGAGCGCTTCAGCCTGATCGACGCCCAGCAACTGGTCGAGCGCCTGGTCAAGGACTGCCGCAGCAACGAGTTGGCCTCGATCAAGGGCCACAGCTTCGCCCTGACCCTGCTCGACGGCCTGTCCAGCCGCGAGGAGGTGGTGCTCGGCGCGCTCAGCGCCGCCCTGGGCAGCATCCCCCACTTCGGCGGCTCGGCCGGTGACGACAACCACCTGACCCACACCCACGTCTACCACGGCGGTCAGTTCCACAGCGGCGCGGCGGTGGTGGTGCTGTTCAATACCTGGCTGGATTTCGAGGTGTTCAGCACCCACCACATCGAGCCCTGCGCCGACAAGCTGGTGGTCACCCGCGCCGACAGCGCCAGCCGCCGGGTCTACGAGCTCAACGCCGAGCCGGCCGCACTGGAGTATGCCCAGCTGATCGGCGTGCCGCTGGAGCAGCTCGATCACCGGGTGTTCGCCGCCCATCCGCTGGCCGTGCGGATCAGCGAGCAGTACTACGTGCGCTCGATCCAGCGGGTCAACGAGGACCTCAGCCTGACTTTCTACTGCGCGGTGGAGAACGGCATTGTCCTCACCGCCATGCACCCGGGCTCGCTGCTGGACAACCTGGAGGGGGTGTTCGAGGGCCTGCGCCAGCGCCTCGGGCCGTTGCTGCTGACCATCGGCTGCGACTGTTTCCTGCGGCGCATGGAGATCGAGGCCGAGGAGGGTGTCGAGCCGGTCTCGGACTTGCTGCGCCGCCAGCGCGTGATCGGCTTCAACACCTACGGAGAACAGTTCAATGGCATGCACATCAACCAGACCTTCACCGGCGTCGCCATCGGCCGTCCCGGTCGAGGCTGATGCCGGCGAGCTGCAGGCGCGCTGTCGGTTTCTGGAGGCCGAGAACCGCAAGCTCAAGCGGATCAACGCGGCGCTGATCGAGCGGGTCGAGTCGGTCCACTCGCGCGGCGATGACGCCTACGCCGCCTTCCAGCACTCGGTGGTGCTGGCCGAGCAGGTGCGCGAGCGCACCGATGCCTTGAACCAGGCGATGGCCGAACTCAAGTCCAGCAACCAGCTGCTCAGCGACGCGCGCCTGCGCGCCGAGACCGCCCACCAGCACCTGATCGATGCGATCGAGAGCATCTCCGATGGCTTCGTGCTGTTCGACCGCGAGCAGCGCATCGTCCTGTTCAATAGCCGCTTCAAGTCGTTCTGGGCGCACACCCGCGCGCGCATCGGCAGTGGCACCCGGCTGGCGGAGATCAAGCGCCTGAGCAAGAGCACCGGCCTGGTGGTCGAGGAGCAGCGCGGCAAGGAGGGCGAGCACATGCTCTACCGTCTGCGCGACGGCCGCTGGGTGCAGGTCAGCGAGCGACCGACCCGCGAGGGCGGGCTGGTGATCCTCTACACCGACATCACCGAGGTCAAACAGAACGAGACCCTGCGCCGCGAGCAGGCCCTGGCGCAGAAGTCGCGCCTGCTGCAGCGCGCGGTCGACAACCTGTCCCAGGGCATGGCCATGGTCAATGCCGAGGGCCAGCTGGAACTGTGGAACCACCGCTTCCTCGACCTCTGCGGCCTGGCGCCGATCAACGCCCACCGGCCCTTCGCCGAGGTCATGGCCGACAGCGAACTGGCCCTGCTGACCCCGGACAGCCGTGACGCCAGCGGCCAGCCGATCGAGGAACTGGAGCAGCGCCTGTTCGACGGGCGCATGCTCGAGGTGCGCACCCATGCGCTGCCGGCCGGCGGCTTCGTCAACACCTTCACCGACATCACCGAGCGCTATCGCCACGCCGAGGCGCTGAGCGAGAGCGAGCGCTGGATCCGCCTGATCACCGACCACGTGCCGGCGCTGATCGCCTACCTCAGCAGCGAGCTGGTCTACGAGTTCACCAACAAGGTCTATGAGCAGTGGTACTGCTGGCCGCGCGGCGCCATGCTCGGCCAGAGCCTGCGCGCGGTGCACAGCGAGGAGCACTGCCGGCGCCTGGAGCCCTATATCGAACGGGCCATGTCCGGCGAGAGCGTGACCTTCGAGTTCGCCGAGACCAACCACAACGGCCAGGAGCGCTACATGCTGCGCTCCTACGTGCCGAACCGGCAGGCCAGTGGCGAGGTGGTCGGGATCTTCGTGCTGATACGCGACATCACCGAGCGCCGGCGCACCGCCGAGGCCCTGCACCAGGCCTACCAGCACCTGGAGCAGCGGGTACGCGAGCGCACCGCCGAGCTGACCACGGTCAACCAGCAGCTGCGTCGCGAGATCGACGAGCGCACCCAGATGGCGGCGCGCCTGCGCGAGGCCAAGGGCGAGGCCGAGCAGGCCAACCTGTCCAAGACCAAGTTCCTCGCCGCGGTCAGCCACGACCTGCTGCAGCCGCTGAACGCCGCCCGGCTGTTCACCAGCGCCCTGCTGGAGAAGCGCGAACTGGCCGGCAGCGCCGCCCTGGTGCGCAACGTCAGCAATTCCCTGGAGGACGTGGAGAGCCTGCTCGGCACCCTGGTCGACATTTCCAAGCTCGACGCCGGGGTGATCAAGCCGGACATCGCCCCCTTCGCCGTCAGCGAGCTGCTGGAGAACCTGGCCGCCGAGTACCACCAGATCGCCGGCAGCGAAGGCCTGCGCCTGGACTACCTGCCCAGTTCGGCGCTGGTGCGCAGCGACATCCAGCTGCTCGCGCGCATCCTGCGCAACCTGCTGAGCAACGCCATTCGCTACACCGGCAGCGGGCGCATCCTGCTCGGCTGCCGGCGTCGGCGGCAGAGCCTGTCGATCGAGGTGTGGGACACCGGCATCGGCATCGCCGAGGACAAGCTCGGCGAGATCTTCCAGGAGTTCAAACGTGGCGAGGCCGGCCAGCGCAAGCAGGACCGCGGCCTGGGCCTGGGCCTGGCCATCGTCGACAAGATCGCCCGCATGCTCGGTCACCGCATCCGCGTGGCGTCGCGCCTGGGCAAGGGCTCGATGTTCGCCGTCGAGGTGCCGCTGACCACCCGCGCCCCCCGCGCCCGGGTGATCCACGACACCTCGGACCTGCTGCTAGAGCGCCTGCGCGGCTCGCGCATCTGGGTGCTGGATAACGACGCGGCGATCTGCGCCGGCATGCGCACCCTGCTCGAAGGCTGGGGCTGCCAGGTGGTCACCGCCCTGAGCGAAGAAGACCTGGCCCGCCAGGTCGACAACTACCACGCCGAGGCCGACCTGCTGATCGCCGACTACCACCTCGACGACGAGCGCAACGGCGTCGACGCCGTGGCCCAGATCAACGCCCGGCGCAGCACGCCGCTGCCGGCGCTGATGATCACCGCCAACTACAGCAACGAACTCAAGCAGCAGATGCGCGAACTCGGCCACACCCTGATGCACAAGCCGGTGCGGCCGATGAAGCTGAAGACCGCGATAAGCCATCTGCTGGAGCGGGGCGGGCAAGAGGGGTAGGGGGTATTTCGGCTAGTCGCCCCTGTGTCGCGTCCGTGTGTTCTTCTAGAGACCAACGGGATCCTGCACGGCCGCTCAGTGCGATGATGCCCACAACAAGCCGGAAATATGCATGCAACCGCGCCCGCGTTTACGGCTTGCATAAACACTCATGTCACTTGTCAGGCATACACTACGCCCAGACGATAAAATGGCCGCTTGCCCTCCATGCGTTCAATTGAAGCACCCAGATTGTTATAGAACTTCATTCCCCTCTCATTATTTGGGCTGGCTGTCCAGCTAATGTGGGAGCAGTCATGGTCTTTGGCATCGAGCTGCAAGTGTGACATGAGCCCGGCGCCTATGTCTTTGCTTCTGGAACTTTCAATAACAAATAAGTCATCAAGCCAAATGGAGGGCTTTCCAGAAAATGATGAATATTTGAAGTGATAGAGCGCCAATCCAAGTGTAAGGTGTTGCTCTTTAGCAATTAAAGCGTGGGCATATGGGAGCGTGCCAAATAGTGTGCTTTTTATTGTCTCGGCTGATGTGCTTATTTCCCCGATAAATCCTCCCGTACTTCGGTCGAATTCTGCCTTTAGAGAAATTAGTTGGTAGATTTCCGCGCAGTTTTCTACTTGGGCCTTTTGGATGATCACTGAAAAAGCGCCTGTGTATGTCTGACGGTTGGCGAACAGAGCGACTTGCCCATAAATACGCTGAGTGGGTGCTCTGGATAAGCACCGAAGGCGTCCTGGCGTCTGTAGCCTTGGCGCCCATAGAACTGCAGCGCCTCCGGCTGATACGGGCCCGTTTCCAGCATGAGCTCTCGGCAGCCGGACTCGTACGCACGCGCTTCCAGGGCCGCGATGATTTGCCGTGCAACGCCCTTGTTTCGCGCTTCCGGTCGTACATACATGCGCTTGACCTCGCCGTAGCGGTCTTCAAGCACAACGGCGCCGCAACCGAGGGCTACATGCTGCTCATTCCGCGCGACGACAAACAGTACATTCGGCTTGCAAAGCGATACGAGGTCGAGTGCATATCGCGCCTCCGCCGGGTACAAGGAGTCCTGGTAGGCATCGAGTTCGGCGATAAGGGCAATGACATCTGGTTGATTGGGTGATTCTTGTTCGACGCACATGATCGACTTCCGATGTCTAGCGCCGCCGTAAACGGCTGCCGAAGCAACGCGTAGGCAGTCCGGTGGAGGCCACGCTTTTTGTGGCTGGAACGAATTTGGCGGCTTTGTTAGCCATGCATGACACTCTCTGCAATTTTCTGAGCTTTTTCGATACTGATACCATTAATTTGATCGTGGTAAAGCTCGTGATCTGTCTCGTGTAGACAAAGGTATGGGCGAGTACCATCTGCCTGCGGATGAACATCAGTAGCCAGTGAATGGGTGGATTCATAGTACGGAAGTGCGTTGCAGAACCAACCAAAATACACACGTTCCAAATCAGGCTCATCCCACGTTTCAATATAGTGTTCGTAGCTCTCTTTACTTAGTGATACCCACACACCCCACATAAAAGGTTCAGAAACACCATGAATTGGGATTTCGACCACTACCCTCGCAAAGTAGTGAGTTCCATCTTCGTCGGTGTAATAACAAAGATCATCGCCGATTTTGCCCTGTTCTTTAATTTTGTCAGGTTGCCCTAACCAAGGATCAGGATATTTAAATCCAAAGCTTGGCGATCCTTCGTGTTGCTTTCCGCAACATGAACATTTGAAGCTAAAAATACCTGCCATAAATTCGATTTTACTTATTGGTTAACACTGCACTCAGCGGCTTGTCCGCCTGACTGCTGCTATGCTTTGCCAAAGCCAAAAAATAAGCGCAACTTACTACCCCACTTCCGTTCGTAGATTGTAGTGGTCAACCCATCCCGGACAGTGGGTTAAGTTTTTCTTCGGCCACCGCAGGTGGTAGCCCGTCGTTGTATTGATGCGGTCTGATCCAGTTGTAACGGTGCATCAAGTAATGACTGATGTC
>NZ_JBFTEG010000032.1:0-22415 GCF_041027545.1 Pseudomonas zhanjiangensis
TACCTCCCCAATTACCTGGGCTGGCGCCGCATGCTTGAGCGCTACCAGCAAAGCATTCGGCCAGTTCACTGCATCCAGGAGGCGGTAGGACGCACCGCGCAACACGCTATTGGGACATAGCCTTTTTCATGCGTGGCAGGATTGGCGCTGCTCTGCCATTCTCCTTGCACCACTCACAACTAGAGGACAACCTCATGGCTCAAGTAACCTTGCGTGGCAACCCGGTCCAGGTCGATGGCCAGCTGCCGCAGGTCGGCCAGCAGGCCCCGGCGTTCAGCCTGGTCGGCACCGATCTGAGCGATGTCAGCCTGGCCAGCCTGGCTGGCAAGCGCAAAGTGCTGAATATCTTCCCCAGTGTCGATACCCCGACCTGCGCCAGTTCGGTACGTCAGTTCAACAGCGATGCGAGCCAGCTGGCCAACACCGTGGTGCTGTGCATCTCCGCCGACCTGCCGTTCGCCCAGTCGCGCTTCTGCGGTGCCGAAGGTCTGGACAGCGTGGTCAGCCTGTCGACCATGCGCGGCGCCGAGTTCCTCAAGAACTACGGTGTCGCCATCGCCAGCGGTCCGCTGGTGGGCGTCGCCGCGCGCGCCGTGGTGGTGCTCGACGAGAACGACAAGGTACTGCACAGCGAACTGGTGCCCGAGATCGGTAACGAGCCGAATTACGAGGCCGCCGAGGCGGTGCTCAAGTAACTCCTCGCCTTGCGGCAGACCAAACGGCCTAGCTTCCTAGGCCGTTTTTTTATGCCTGGGCGCGGCTGTCCAGGCGGGCGACTTGCGCTGGCGACAGTGGCGGCGGGCCAGTGCTCGCCGGCGCGGGACCATGGTCGTAGAGCGGTACTACCATGGTCGAATGGCTCAAGCAGGCGCCTCTGGTTACAAAATGCACCCCAGAAAAACAACTACCCGCCGAGGTGTATCTGATGAGTGCTGCGTCCCTGTATCCCGTGCGCCCCGAGGTGGCGGCTCAGTCGTTGACCGATGAGGCCACCTACAAAGCCATGTACCAGCAGTCGGTGATCAACCCCGACGGATTCTGGCGTGAGCAGGCCCAGCGTCTCGACTGGATCAAGCCCTTCACCAAGGTCAAGCAGACCTCCTTCGACGATCACCATGTCGATATCAAGTGGTTCGCCGATGGCACCCTCAATGTCTCCTACAACTGCCTGGACCGGCATCTGGAAGAGCGCGGCGACCAGGTGGCGATCATCTGGGAGGGCGACGACCCGTCCGAGCACAAGGAAATCACCTACCGTGAACTGCACGAGCAGGTGTGCAAGCTGGCCAACGCCCTGCGTGGTCAGGACGTTCACCGTGGCGACGTGGTGACCATCTACATGCCGATGATTCCCGAGGCGGTGGTGGCCATGCTCGCCTGTGCGCGCATCGGCGCCATCCATTCGGTGGTGTTCGGCGGCTTCTCGCCGGAGGCGCTGGCCGGGCGCATCATCGACTGTCAGTCCAAGGTGGTGATCACCGCCGACGAAGGCGTGCGTGGCGGCAAGCGCACGCCGCTCAAGGCCAACGTCGACGACGCCCTGACCAACCCGGAAACCGCCAGCGTGCAGAAGATCATCGTGTGCAAGCGCACCGGTGGCGATATCAAGTGGCACTCGCACCGCGACATCTGGTACGAGGACCTGATGAAGGTCGCCGGCAGCGTCTGCGCGCCCAAGGAAATGGGCGCCGAGGAAGCGCTGTTCATCCTCTACACCTCCGGCTCCACCGGCAAGCCCAAGGGCGTGCAGCACACCAGCGCCGGCTACCTGTTGTATGCCGCGCTGACCCATGAGCGGGTGTTCGACTACAAGCCTGGCGAGATCTACTGGTGCACCGCCGACGTGGGCTGGGTCACCGGCCACAGCTACATCGTCTATGGCCCGCTGGCCAACGGCGCCACCACCCTGCTGTTCGAAGGCATCCCCAACTACCCGGACATCACCCGGGTGTCGCAGATCGTCGACAAGCACAAGGTCAACATCCTCTACACCGCGCCGACCGCGATCCGCGCGATGATGGCCCAGGGCGATGCGGCGGTGCAGGGCGCCGACGGCTCCAGCCTGCGCCTGCTCGGTTCGGTCGGCGAGCCGATCAACCCGGAGGCCTGGAGCTGGTACTACAAGACCATCGGTCAGGAGCGCTGCCCGATCGTCGACACCTGGTGGCAGACCGAGACCGGCGGCATCCTGATCAGCCCGCTGCCCGGCGCCACCGCGCTCAAGCCGGGCTCGGCGACCCGTCCCTTCTTCGGCGTGCAACCGGCGCTGGTGGACAACCTGGGCAACCTGCTGGAAGGCGCCACCGAGGGCAACCTGGTGATCATCGACTCCTGGCCGGGCCAGGCGCGCACCCTGTACGGCGACCACGACCGTTTCGTCGATACCTACTTCAAGACCTTCAAGGGCATGTACTTCACCGGTGACGGCGCCCGTCGCGACGAGGACGGCTACTACTGGATCACCGGCCGCGTCGATGACGTGCTCAACGTCTCCGGCCACCGCATGGGCACCGCCGAGATCGAGAGCGCCATGGTCGCCCACCCCAAGGTGGCCGAGGCGGCGGTGGTCGGCGTACCGCACGACATCAAGGGCCAGGGCATCTATGTCTATGTCACCCTCAACGGCGGCGAAGAGACGTCCGAGCAACTGCGCCAGGAGCTGAGGAACTGGGTGCGCAAGGAAATCGGCCCGATCGCCACGCCGGATGTGATCCAATGGGCGCCGGGCTTGCCCAAGACCCGCTCGGGCAAGATCATGCGCCGTATCCTGCGCAAGATCGCCACCGCCGAATACGATGCACTCGGCGATATCTCCACGTTGGCCGATCCTGGCGTGGTGCAGCACCTTATCGATACCCATCGCGACATGCAGGCGGCCTGACCGGCGCCTGAACAAACCAAGCCCCGTTCGGCCACAAGCCGGACGGGGCTTTTTCGTGCTTGTCTGCAGGCGAGGGCGGCAAGACAAGACCGATTGGTATCGGTCTGCCTGGCTGTTACTGCCGGGTAACGCCGCGCGTCAGGGTGGGGCGGAAGGAAACGGCTGCGGCCCGATGGCAGCCATTTTCTCCTGCCGGAGAAAAATCGAAATCACCCAGGTGCCCCATGAATAAAGGCTTGTGAATAAAATGGCCCAAGAATTGCTGTGTTAACAGGTTTTCTTCTCTTCTTTGCTCCGCACGTTTTTTGCGGGGTGTCAAGCTGCGCGCCGCGCCCGCCCGGGCCTTTTGTAATTACTTGTCGCATTGAGGAAATATCGACTTTCGGCCTGTCGCTAGAATGCGGCTCACCCAGCCGGAGTCCGCCTTTGCCTGCGCGATACCCGGCAAGGACGGCGACGTTCTCTACAATTCATGCATGGCTGGCTGCACAGACTCACCTCATCACTGCCACCTGAAGCCATTCCCATTCGAAGGAGTCACAAGATGAAGAAGATTGCACTTCTCGGCGCCCTGGCGCTATCCGTGCTGTCGCCGCTGGCCATGGCCGACGAGGCCAAGACCCTGCGTATCGGCATCGAAGCCGCCTACCCGCCGTTTGCCTACAAGACCCCTGACGGCAACATCACCGGCTTCGACTACGACATCGGCCAGGCCCTGTGCGAGGAGATGAAGGTCGAGTGCAAGTGGATCGAGCAGGAGTTCGACGGCCTGATCCCGGCCCTGAAGGTGCGCAAGTTCGACGCCGTGCTGTCCTCGATGAGCATCACCGAAGACCGTCTGAAGTCGGTGGACTTCTCCAAGAAGTACTACCACACCCCGGCCAAGCTGGCGATGAAGGCCGGGACCGAGATCAACGATCCGCTGGTTGACCTCAAGGGCAAGAAGGTCGGTGTGCAGCGCGCCTCGATCTATGACCGCTACGCCACCGACGTATTCGCCCCGGCCGGTGTGGAAATCGTCCGCTACAGCTCGCAGAACGAGATCTTCCTCGACCTGACCGCGGGCCGCCTGGACGCCACCCTGGCCGACTCGGTGAACATCGACGACGGCTTCCTCAAGACCGATGCCGGCAAGGGCTTCGCCCTGGTGGGACCGGACTTCAACGAGCAGAAATACTTTGGCGAAGGCGCCGGCATAGCCGTGCGCAAGGGCGACACCGCCCTGGCCGACAAGATCTCCGCGGCCATCGCCGGAATTCGCGCCAACGGCAAGTACAAGGAAGTGCAGGACAAGTATTTCGACTTCGACGTCTACGGCGACTGATTCGCCCATCCAGCCGTTTTCCATCGAAAGTGGCGCCGCCTGACCTGCTTGGCCGTGCGTCACTTTTTCGTAGTACTCCTCGGCGCCGCCCGGCGCCTGCATGAGGTAAAAGAGCATGCTCAACGGCTACGGCTCGACCATTCTCGAAGGTGCCTGGCTCACCCTGCTGCTGGCCCTTTCTTCCGTGGCGGTTGCCATTTTCCTCGGGCTGGTCGGCGCGGCGTTTCGCCTGTCGCCGATCAAGTGGCTGGCAGCGCTGGGCGAGGCCTATGCCACGGTGATTCGCGGCATTCCCGATCTGGTGCTGATCCTGCTGATCTTCTACGGCGGCCAGGACCTGGTGAACCGGGTGGCACCGCTGCTCGGCTACAACGAGTACATCGACATCAACCCCTTCGTTGCCGGTGTGTTCACCATGGGCTTCATCTTCGGCGCCTACCTGTCGGAAACCTTCCGCGGCGCCTTCATGGCGATTCCCAAAGGCCAGGGCGAGGCCGGTGCCGCCTACGGCATGAGTGGGACCAAGGTGTTCTTCCGCATCCTGGTGCCACAGATGATCCGTTTCGCCATTCCCGGCTTCACCAACAACTGGCTGGTGCTGACCAAGGCCACCGCGCTGATTTCCGTGGTGGGCCTGCAGGACATGATGTTCAAGGCCAAGAGCGCGGCGGATGCGACCCGTGAGCCCTTCACCTTCTACCTGGCGGTCGCCGCGCTCTACCTGGTACTGACCAGCGTGTCGCTGCTGGCCTTGCGTTACCTGGACAAACGCTACTCGGTCGGCACCAAAGCCGCCGATCTATAAGGGAGCGCTGCCATGATCTTTGACTACAACGTGATCTGGGAAAACCTGCCGCTGTACTTCGGCGGCGTGCTGGTGACCCTCAAGTTGCTGCTGATCTCCCTGGCCCTGGGCCTGGCCATGGCCATCCCGCTGGGGCTGATGCGAGTGTCCAAGTCGCAATTGGTGAACTTCCCGGCCTGGCTCTACACCTATGTGATCCGCGGCACGCCGATGCTGGTGCAGCTGTTCCTGATCTACTACGGTCTGGCCCAGTTCTCCGCGGTGCGCGACAGCATGCTGTGGCCCTATCTGTCCGACGCGACCTTCTGCGCCTGCCTGGCATTCGCCATCAACACCAGCGCCTACAGTGCCGAGATTCTCGCCGGCAGCCTGCGCGCCACGCCCCATGGCGAGATCGAGGCGGCCAAGGCCATGGGCATGTCGCGGGCCAAGCTGTACCGCCGCATCCTGCTGCCTTCGGCACTGCGCCGCGCGCTGCCGCAGTACAGCAACGAGGTGATCATGATGCTGCACACCACCTCGCTGGCCTCGATCGTCACCCTGATCGACATCACCGGCGCGGCCCGCACCGTCAGCTCGCAGCACTACCTGCCGTTCGAGGCCTTCATCACCGCCGGTCTGTTCTACCTGTGCCTGACCTTCATCCTGGTGCGCCTGTTCAAGTCGGCCGAGCGCCGCTGGCTGGGCTACCTGGCGCCGCGCAAGGCCTGAGGAGGCGAGCATGCAACGCATCGACCACGTCCTGCCCTGGGGCTGCCCGGGTACCGAGCGCCGCTTGAGCGTGTTCCGCTTCGGCCAGGGTCCGTGCAAGGCCTATATCCAGGCGTCCTTGCATGCCGATGAGCTGCCGGGGATGCGCGTCGCCGCCGAGCTCAAGCGGCGCCTGCGTGAGCTGGAGGGGCAGGGGCGGTTGACCGGGGTGATCGAACTGGTGCCGGTGGCCAACCCGATCGGCCTGGCCCAGGTGCTGCAGGCCGCCCAGCAAGGTCGCTTCGAGTTTGCCAGCGGCAAGAATTTCAATCGCGATTTCTTCCCCCTGGGCGACGCCGTCATCCCGGCGCTACAGGGCTGCCTGGCTGGCGACGGGCCGGCCAACGTGCGCCTGATCCGGGCCGCCATGCAGGAGGCGCTGGCGGACCTGCCGCCCGCCCAGTCCGAGTTGCAGGGCTTGCAGCGCCTGCTGCTGAGGCACGCCTGCGATGCCGACGTGGTGCTCGACCTGCACTGTGACTTCGAAGCCGTGGTGCATCTTTATGCCTTGCCCCAGCACTGGTCCCAGCTGCGTCCCCTGGCCGCGCGCCTGCAGGCCGGCGCGGTGCTGACCACCGAAGATGCCGGTGGCAGCTCCTTCGACGAGTCCTGCTCCTCGCCCTGGCTGCAGCTGGCGCGGGCATTCCCCGAGGCCGATATTCCGCTGGCCTGCCTGGCCACCACCGTCGAACTGGGCGGCATGGCCGACACCGACAAACCCCAGGCCGAGGCACGGGCTGAGGCCATTCTGGCCTTTCTCGCCGAGCAGGGTCTGATCGCCGGTGACTGGCCGCCAGCGCCGCAGGCCTGCTGCGAGGCGACCCCGTTCGAAGGGGCCGAATACCTCTACGCTCCCCATGCCGGGGTGGTGAGTTTCCTGCAGCCGGTGGGCGCCCGCGTTCGGGCCGGCGACCCGCTGTTCGAGGTGATCGATCCGCTAAGCGATCGCCACAGCACCGTATGCACCTCGACCGACGGTGTGCTCTACGTTCGTGAACGGATGCGCTTTGCCCAGCCGGGTCTGTGGCTGGCCAAGGTGGCCGGTCGCACCCCTATTCGCCAGGGTCGCTTGCTCAGCGACTGATTCAAGAGAGTG
Source organism: Pseudomonas zhanjiangensis (assembly GCF_041027545.1). Lineage (NCBI taxonomy): Bacteria > Pseudomonadati > Pseudomonadota > Gammaproteobacteria > Pseudomonadales > Pseudomonadaceae > Pseudomonas > Pseudomonas zhanjiangensis. The sequence continues at coordinate 6,857 of NZ_JBFTEG010000032.1, forward strand.
GAAACCATGTACAAACTCGAAGTTCAGGATCTGCATAAGCGTTACGGCAGCCACGAAGTGCTCAAGGGTGTGTCCTTGGCGGCCAAGGCCGGTGACGTGATCAGCATCATCGGCTCCAGCGGCTCGGGCAAGAGTACCTTCCTGCGCTGCATCAACCTGCTCGAGCAGCCCCATGCCGGCAAGATCCTGCTCAACGGCGAGGAGCTCAAGCTGGTGGCCAACAAGGATGGCGCGCTCAAGGCGGCCGACCCCAAGCAGCTGCAGCGCATGCGCTCGCGCCTGTCCATGGTATTTCAGCACTTCAACCTGTGGTCGCACATGAGCGCTCTGGAAAACGTCATGGAGGCGCCGGTGCATGTGCTCGGCGTGGCGAAGAAGGAAGCCCAGGAAAAGGCCGAGCACTACCTGAACAAGGTCGGGGTGGCGCACCGCAAGGACGCCTATCCGGGCCACATGTCCGGTGGCGAGCAGCAGCGCGTGGCCATCGCCCGGGCGCTGGCGATGGAGCCGGAAGTCATGCTGTTCGACGAGCCGACCTCGGCGCTGGACCCTGAGCTGGTCGGCGAAGTGCTCAAGGTCATGCAGGACCTGGCCCAGGAAGGCCGGACCATGGTGGTGGTGACCCACGAGATGGGCTTCGCCCGCGAGGTGTCGAACCAGCTAGTGTTCCTGCACAAGGGTGTGGTCGAGGAGCGAGGCGATCCGCGCGAGGTGCTGGTCAATCCGCAATCCGAGCGGCTCCAGCAGTTCCTCTCCGGCAGCCTGAAGTAAACGGCCGGCGACTTTTTCAACCGGGCATGCCCATCGCTGCCATTAGAGCTTAAACTGCCCACCATGAATGCCCATCGAATCGGCTTCCTGCTTTGGCCCAACACCAAGCCACTGACCCTGGCGTTGGCCGAGGAAGCCCTGCGCGTTGCCCAGCGAGTCCACCCCGAGGTGGTCTACGAGCTGGTGTTCCTCCAGGCCGAGGCGCCGATCGAGGGCGACTGGCGTCTGCCGGGCGAGCCCTGGGCCGGCAGGCTGGAGGGCTGTCAGCGCCTGTTCCTGCTCGCCGACGAGCCGCCCGCGGCCATGCCGGCGGCGCTGTCCGGTGCACTCAAACAGGCCGTGCGTGGCGGTTGCGTGATCGGCGGCATCGCCGCAGGGGTCTATCCCATGGCCCAGCTGGGTTTGCTCGATGGCTACCGCGCCTCGGTGCACTGGCGCTGGCAGGACGATTTTGCCGAGCGCTTCCCCAAGGTGATCGCCACCAGCCACCTGTTCGACTGGGACCGCGACCGCCTGAGCGCCTGTGGCGGTCTGGCGGTGCTCGACCTGTTGCTGGCGCTGCTGGCCCGTGACCATGGCGCCGAGTTGGCCGGGGCGGTGTCCGAGGAACTGGTGGTCGAGCGCATCCGCGAGGGCGGCGAGCGCCAGCGCATCCCCTTGCAGAATCGCCTGGGTTCCAGCCACCCCAAGCTGACCCAGGCGGTGCTGCTGATGGAGGCCAATATCGAGGAGCCGCTGACCACCGACGAGATCGCCCAGCATGTGTGCGTGTCGCGTCGCCAGCTGGAGCGGATCTTCAAGCAGTACCTCAACCGGGTTCCCAGCCAGTACTACCTGGAGCTGCGCCTGAACAAGGCGCGCCAGCTGCTGATGCAGACCAGCAAGTCGATCATCCAGATCGGCCTGTCCTGCGGCTTCTCTTCGGGTCCGCACTTCTCCAGCGCCTACCGCAACTTCTTCGGCGCCACCCCGCGCGAAGACCGCAACCAGCGGCGCAGCAACAGCCCCTTCGAGCTGACCTCGGCACCGGCCGAACGCAGCTGAAACCGGCGTCCCACCCATGCAAAAGCCCGCAGCGATGCGGGCTTTTGCATGCTGGCCAGTCTCAGTCGCTAGCGGACCGGCGTGGATACAGTGGATTGCCGCAACGGTTGCAGAAGGCCGCACCAGGCTCGTGGAAGTCCTTGGCGCAACTGGGGCAGGAGTGCTTGTGCTGGTCGCTGCCGCGCATGGCGCTGGCCAGTTCGGCGGTGAAGATGCCGGTGGGCACGGCGATGATCGAATAACCGGTGATCATCACCAGGGTCGACAGGGCCTGGCCCAGCACCGTCTTCGGCACTATGTCGCCGAAACCCACGGTGGTCAGGGTCACCACCGCCCAGTAGATGCCCTTGGGGATGCTGGTGAAGCCATTGCCCGGACCTTCGATGACGTACATCAGGGTGCCGAACACGGTGACCAGGGTGGCGATCGAGGCGAAGAACACGGTGATCTTCTGCCGGCTGCCACGCAGCGCGGTGAGCAGAAAGTTGGCCTGGCGCAGGTAAGGGCTGAGCTTGAGCACCCGGAACACCCGCAGCATGCGGATCACCCGGATGATCAGCAGGTACTGGGCGTCGGCGAAGAGCAGGGCGAGTATCGCCGGCAGTACCGCCAGCAGGTCGACCAGGCCGTAGAAGCTGAAGGCATAGCGCAGCGGTTTGGGCGAGCAGTACAGGCGCAGGCCGTACTCGATGGCGAACAGCGTGGTGAACAGCCACTCCAGGCCTTTCAGCCAGGCACCGTACTGAATGTGCACTTCGCTGACGCTGTCGAGCATCACCACCACCAGGCTGGCCAGGATGGTCAGCAGCAGCCAGTTGTCGAAGCGCTGCCCGGCCGGGGTGTCGGTATGGAAGATGATGATGTATAGACGTTGGCGCCAGTTATCCATGGCGAACTCCCCTGCTTGCGAGAGCGCAAAGCCTAAGCAGGAGGGGCCCAGGGTGGCAAGGACTCTTCCAAGTTGGTTCGAATGTCGTGCGCTGCGTGTTGCCGTTGGAGGACTGCTTGCGCAGCGCAACAGTATGCTGCGCAAGCCAGGTGGGCCCTGTCGCCCGCCCATTCACCGGCTTGCGCGCGGGGCATCGGTGCGCCCTGGTCAGTCGACCGCCAGGTAGTGCTTGGTGAAGCTGTCGCTGACGACTTCCCACAGGGTGTTGGTGCCACTGGCGACGAAGAAGGAATCGCCCGCCTTGTAGTGGGCGGTTTCGCCGGTCTGCTCGTCGGTGATCTTCACCTCGCCCAGGGTCACCACGGCCTGCTCGTGGAAGGTGTAGGGCAGGCGGAAGCGGCTGCGGCGGACACCGAAGTAGCCGGCGCTGACCGACTCGTCTTCGGTGGCGAAGGTGGTCAGGGCGAACATGCTGTTGTCGCCTTCGATCATCTCGACGCCGATGTCTTCGAGGGTGCCGGCGGGTTCCAGTTCTTCCAGGGTGATGCCTTGCTTGATGCTGTGCAGCATGTCGTTCTCGCTTGCTAGAGGATGGGTCTCGGACCCAGAGGGACGAGGCTCACGCTAGCAGGCCGGGCGGTCTCAGCCATGCGCATTCACGACACCGGCAGCCGAAGAAACGCCGTGCCGCGGGCGAATGCTGGTTGAGCCTGGCAGCCGAGCGGCATTTTGCGATGGTTGAGCCTGGGGCCAGTGCCTGGTTACTGAGTCCGCCGTGCCGGCGCGCCGGCCTTGACCGTGCGTTTCCAGCTTTCTGCGCCGGCCTGGACCAGCCAGCAGGCGAGGATGAACGGCATGGTCAGCGCTGGCAGGCCCAGGGCGCTGAAGCCCGGTTGCAGGAGCAGGGCCAGGGCGATGCCCAGCAGGGGTAGCCAGGGCGTGCGATGCACCTGGCTCAGGGCGATGGCCGCCAGGGCGCCGTTGTAGCCGTACAGCCCGGCGAGGGCGCTGTGCTCGGGCCAGCCCTGGTACAGCGCCAGGGCCAGGCCGAGGGCCGAACCCAGCAGGGCCCAGCAGGCGCAACGGCGGTCGGCCAGCAATAGGCCGAGCAGCAGGCACAGTCCAGACAAGGGATGATCGAGGAACACCACCTGTCCGAGGCCACGGGCCAGGGCGGCCAGGCCGTTGGACCAGTCGAGGGGCAGGGCGGCCGGGCTGGCTGCCGCAAGCAGCTGCAGTTGCAGCGGCGTTGCCAGCCACAACAGCAGCCAGCCGAGGACGACGAAGGGGCAGGTGAAGGCCGGCAGCCACCGGCACTCGCGCAGGCGCCGCATCCAGGGCGCCAGGACCAGGCTGGACAGCCCGGCGCTGATGAGGATCAGCAGCGGTACGGCGGGCGACCAGCTGAACTGCGCGCCGATCAGCAGGCCCAGGAGGATGCCGTTGTAACCATACAGGCCGATCTCGATATCGGCCCGCGGGTAGCCGCGCCAGTGGGCGGTGAACATGCTGCCGAGACCGCCGAGCAGGGCGCCGGGAAGCAGGTGCGGGGCGCCCAGGGCGAGGGCTAGGATCACCAGCAGGCCGCAGCCCGGGTGGCTCTGCAGGAAGATCTGGCTGAAACCGTTGAGCAGCGCGCGCAGGCCGCGCAGGGCGTGGAGGGGGAGAGGCAGAGGCTGCATGCAGGCTTACCCTGGATAAAAAGAGGCGCCCACGGCCGGAACCGTGGACGCCTGCAAACTGGCTATGCCAGCGTGGGAGCGTTTAAGGAGGTGGGGCTCAGTGCAGCGTTTCGATGCGCAGGCTGTTGGTGCTGCCCGGCTGGCCGAAGGGCTCGCCGGCGGTAATCACCACGGTGTCGCCGCGCTGGGCCATGCCCTGGGCCTGGGCGATTTCCAGGGCGGTGCTGGTGACTTCCTCGACCTGATGCAGGCGTTCGTTGACCACCGAGTAGATGCCCCAGGCCACGCTCAGGCGCCGCGCGGTGTTCAGGCTCGGGGTCAGGCTTAAGATCGGCGCCTTGGGCCGCTCGCGCGAGGCGCGCAGGCTGCTGGCGCCGGACTCGGTGTAGTTGACCAGTGCCGCCACCGGCAGGATGCTGCTGATGCGGCGGATGGCGCAGCTGATCGCATCGGAGGCGGTGGCCTCGGCCTGGGGGCGGCTGACGTCGAGCTGGGCCTGGAAGTCCGGGCCGTTCTCCACCTGGCGGATGATCTTGCTCATCATCTGCACCGCTTCCAGTGGGTAGTCGCCGGAGGCGGTCTCGGCCGACAGCATCACCGCATCGGCGCCTTCGGCCACGGCGTTGGCCACGTCGGTGACCTCGGCGCGGGTCGGCGCCGGCGAGAAGCGCATCGACTCGAGCATCTGGGTGGCGACCACCACCGGCCGGCCGAGCTGGCGGCAAGTGCGGATGATGTCCTTCTGGATGCGCGGCACGTTCTCCGCCGGTACTTCCACGCCCAGGTCGCCGCGGGCGACCATGATCGCATCGCACAGGCGGGCGATCTCTTCCAGGTGAGTGACCGCCGAGGGCTTCTCGATCTTGGCCATGAGGAAGGCCTTGCCCTGAATCAGCTCACGGGCCTCGATGATGTCCTCGGGGCGCTGGACGAACGACAGGGCCACCCAGTCCACGCCCAGCTCCAGGCCGAAGGCCAGGTCGCGGCGATCCTTCTCGGTCAGCGGCGACAGCTGCAGCACCGCCTCGGGCACGTTGACGCCCTTGCGGTCGGACAGTTCGCCGCCGGCGATCACGCAGGTGTCTACCGCATCGGCGTGCTTGGCGGTGACCTGCAGGCGCAGGCGCCCATCGTCGAGCAGCAGACTCATGCCTGGCTGCAGCGCCTCGATGATTTCCGGATGCGGCAGGTTGACCCGCTGCCCGTCGCCCGGGGTGCTGTCCAGGTCCAGGCGCAGGGCCTGGCCGCGCTGCAGCTCGACCTTGCCGTCTTTGATGCGGCCGACCCGCAGCTTGGGCCCCTGAAGGTCCATGAGGATGCCGATCGGGGTGTTCAGCTGCTGCTCGACCTCGCGCACCCAGGTGTAGCGCTGGGCGTGGTCGGCATGTTCGCCGTGGCTGAAGTTGAGGCGGAACAGGTTGACCCCAGCCTCGACCAGCTGGCGGATGTCGTCCTGGGTTTTGATCGCCGGCCCGAGGGTCGCGAGAATCTTCACTTTCTTGTCAGGAGTCATTTTTCGGTACTCTCGAGGATCAGAATGGCGCGGAAATCGTTGACGTTGGTACGGGTCGGGCCGGTGACGATCAGCGCGTCCAGCGCGGCGAAATAGCCGTAGCCGTTGTTGTTGTCCAGCTCGTCACTGCTGCTCAGCCCCAGCTTGCAGGCCCTGGCGTAGCTGTCGGGGGTCATCAGGGCGCCGGCGTTGTCCTCGGAGCCGTCGATGCCGTCGGTGTCGCCGGCGATGGCGTAGACCCCGGGCAGGCCCTTGAGGCTCTCGGTGAGGCTCAGGAGGAACTCGGCGTTGCGCCCGCCGCGGCCGTTGCCGCGCACGGTGACCGTGGTCTCGCCGCCGGAGAGGATCACGCAGGGCGCCTGGATCGGCTGGCCGTGCAGGACCACCTGCCTGGCGATGCCGGCGTGGACCTTGGCCACCTCGCGCGACTCGCCTTCCAGGTCGCCGAGGATCAGCGTCGGCAGGCCGGCGGCGCGGGCCTTGGCGGCGGCCGCCTCGAGGGACTGCTGGGGGGTGGCGATCAGCTGGAGGTGGCTGCGGGCCAGGCAGGGGGCGCCGGGCTTGACCGTCTCCGAGCGGGGGTCCTGCAGCCAGGCGCGGACCTGGGCCGGAATCTCGATGGCGTAGCGGGCGAGGATCGCCAGGGCCTCGGCCGAGGTGGTCGGGTCGGCCACGGTCGGCCCGGAGGCAATCACCGTGGCTTCATCGCCCGGTACGTCGGAGATTGCGTAGGTGTAGACGCTGGCCGGCCAGCAGGCCTTGGCCAGGCGGCCACCCTTGATCGCCGAGAGGTGCTTGCGCACGCAGTTCATCTCGCCGATGGTGGCGCCGGACTTGAGCAGGGCCTTGTTGATCGCCTGCTTGTCTTTGAGGGTGATGCCCTCGGCTGGCAGGGCCAGCAGCGACGAGCCGCCGCCGGACAGGAGGAAGATCACCCGGTCGGCTTCGTCGAGGTTGCTGACCAGTTCCAGCACGCGACGGGCCACGCGTTCGCCGGCGTCGTCCGGTACCGGATGGGCGGCCTCCACCACCTCGATCTTGCTGCAGTTGGCGCCGTGCTCGTAGCGGGTCACCACCAGGCCGGCGACCTCGCCCTGCCACTCACGCTCGATCACCTCGGCCATGGCCGCGGCCGCCTTGCCGGCGCCGATGACGATGACTCGGCCACTGCGGTCGGCCGGCAGGCAGTCCGCCAGGACCTGGCGCGGGTGGGCGGCGTCGATGGCGGCGGCAAACAGTTCGCGCAACAGGCTTTGCGGATCGATGGACATGGCAGGCTCTCTTGTTATCGCTGGAACAACTTCGATTCTAGTGCGCAGCGCCCGCCGGGCAGGCGCTGCGCACTGGAATCGACCCACCCGGCAGTCAGGCCGTGACACCGCCCGCCGGGAGGTCGAAAGGGCTGTTCCGGGCGGCTGACCGGCCACCCAGAACCTGTTGCTTACTCGCCGCGGATGTTGAAGTTGGCCATGTGCTCCAGGCCCTTGATCAGCGCCGAATGGTCCCAGCCCGCGCCGCCGATGGCCGCGCAGGTGCTGAATACCTGCTGGGCGTTGGCGGTGTTGGGCAGGTTCAGGCTCAGTTCCTTGGCTCCGGCCAGGGCCAGGTTGAGGTCCTTCTGGTGCAGGCTGATGCGGAAGCCCGGGTCGAAGGTGCCCTTGATCATGCGCTCGCCGTGCACTTCGAGGATCTTCGAGCCGGCGAAGCCGCCCATCAGCGCCTCGCGCACCTTGGCCGGGTCGGCGCCGTTCTTGGCGGCGAACAGCAGGGCCTCGGCGACCGCTTGGATGTTCAGGGCGACGATGATCTGGTTGGCCACCTTGGCGGTCTGGCCGTCGCCATTGCCGCCGACGCGGGTGATGTTCTTGCCCATGGCCTGAAACAGCGGCAGGGCGCGCTCGAAGGCCTGCTCGCTGCCGCCGACCATGATGCTCAGGGTCGCTGCCTTGGCGCCGACTTCACCGCCGGACACCGGGGCGTCCAGGTAGTCAGCGCCGGTGGCCTTGATCTTGTCGGCGAAGACCTTGGTCGCGCTCGGCGAGATCGAGCTCATGTCGATCACCACCTTGTTCGGGCCGACGCCTTCGGCGATGCCTGCGCTGCGGAACAGCACGTCTTCAACGTGGGGGGTGTCCGGCACCATGACAATGATGAACTCGGCTTCCTGGGCGACTTCTTTCGGGTTGGCCAGCGCGATTGCGCCTGCCGCTACCAAGTCAGCAGGTGCTGGGTCGTGGTGAGTCGAGAGGAACAGTTGGTGACCTGCTTTCTGCAGGTTCTCAGCCATGGGCTTGCCCATGATGCCGGTGCCGATAAATCCGATTTTTGCCATGAGATGAGTCTCCTCAAATTGCGTTGTGCGCTTTCATCCAGCCAAGGCCGGCAGCGGTGGTGGTAGCCGGCTTGTATTCACAGCCGATCCAGCCCTGGTAACCGATGCGGTCCAGGTGCTCGAAGAGGAAGCGGTAGTTGATCTCGCCGGTGCCCGGCTCGTTGCGGCCCGGGTTGTCGGCTAGCTGCACGTGGTTGATCGCGGCCAGGTTGCTCTCCACGGTACGCGCCAGGTCACCTTCCATGATCTGCATGTGGTAGATGTCGTACTGCAGGAACAGATTGCTGCTGCCGACCTTGTCGCGGATGGCCAGTGCCTGGCGGGTGTTGTTCAGGTAGAAGCCGGGGATGTCGCGGGTGTTGATGGCTTCCATCACCAGCTTGATGCCGGCGGCCTCGAGCTTGTCGGCGGCGTACTTGAGGTTGTCGACGAAGGTTTTTTCGACGCTGGCGCAGTCGACGCCCTGGGGGCGGATGCCGGCCAGGCAGTTGATCTGCTTGTTGCCCAGCACCTTGGCGTAGGCGATGGCCTTGTCCACGCCGGCGCGGAATTCTTCGACCCGGTCCGGGTGGCAGGCGATGCCGCGCTCACCTTTCGACCAATCGCCTGCAGGAAGATTGAACAGCACCTGCGTCAGCGCGTTGGCGTCCAGGCGCGCCTTGATCTCCTCGACCGGGAAGTCATAGGGGAAGAGGTATTCCACACCGCTGAAGCCGGCGTCGGCGGCGGCGGCGAAACGGTCCAGGAAGTCCACTTCGGTGAACAGCATGGACAGGTTGGCAGCAAAACGGGGCATGGTGCGCTCCTTTAAGAGTCGTAGGGTGGATGTGCTTCGCGACATCCACCCTGCGGTTGCATTAGTCGAGCAGGGAGATGGCGGTCGGGGCGTCGACGCCGCGCTCGGCCAGTTCCTCGAACTCGTTGATGGCGTTGATCTCGGTGCCCATGGAGATGTTGGTGACACGCTCCAGGATGATCTCGACCACTACAGGTACGCGGTGTTCGGCCATCAGGCGCTTGGCTTCGGCGAAGGCGTTCTGCAGCTCGTTCGGGTCGAACACGCGGATCGCCTTGCAGCCCAGACCCTCGACCACCGCGACGTGGTCGACGCCGTAACCGTTGATCTCCGGCGCGTTGATGTTCTCGAACGCCAGCTGCACGCAGTAGTCGATGTCGAAGCCGCGCTGTGCCTGACGGATCAGACCCAGGTAGGAGTTGTTCACCAGCACGTGGATGTACGGCAGGTTGAACTGCGCACCGACGGCCAGCTCCTCGATCATGAACTGGAAGTCGTAGTCGCCCGACAGCGCCACCACGTTGCGACTCGGGTCGGCCTTGACCACACCCAGTGCCGCCGGAATGGTCCAGCCCAGCGGGCCGGCCTGGCCGCAGTTGATCCAGTGGCGCGGCTTGTAGACGTGGAGGAACTGCGCGCCGGCGATCTGCGACAGGCCGATGGTGCTGACGTAGCAGGTGTCCTTGCCGAACGCCTCGTTCATCTCTTCGTAGACGCGCTGCGGCTTGGCCGGCACGTTGTCGAAGTGGGTCTTGCGCTGCAGGGTGCGCTTGCGTTCGCGGCAGGAGTCGACCCAGGCGCTGCGATCCTTCAGCTTGCCGGCGGCCTGCCATTCGCGGGCCACTTCGAGGAAGGCATCCAGCGCCGCGCCGGCGTCGGAGACGATACCCAGGTCCGGGTTGAACACGCGGCCGATCTGGGTCGGCTCGATGTCGACGTGGATGAACTTGCGGCCCTCGGTATAGACGTCGACCGAACCGGTATGACGGTTGGCCCAGCGGTTGCCGATGCCGAACACCAGGTCGGAGGCCAGCAGGGTAGCGTTGCCGTAGCGGTGGCTGGTCTGCAGACCGACCATGCCGACCATCAGCGGGTGATCGTCGGGAATCGCGCCCCAGCCCATCAGGGTCGGCACCACCGGCACGCCGGTCAGCTCGGCGAACTCGACCAGCTTGTCGGCCGCGTCGGCGTTGAAGATACCGCCACCGGCGACCAGCAGCGGGCGCTCGGCGTCATTGAGCATGGCGATGGCTTTTTCTGCCTGCACCCGGTTGGCGCTCGGCTTGGCCAGCGGCAGCGGCTCGTAGGCGTCGATGTCGAACTCGATCTCGGCCATCTGCACGTCGAACGGCAGGTCGATCAGCACCGGGCCCGGACGACCGCTGCGCATCTCGTAGAAGGCCTTCTGGAACGCCCGCGGCACCTGGCCCGGCTCCATCACGGTGGTGGCCCACTTGGTCACCGGGGCGACGATGCTGGTGATGTCGACGGCCTGGAAGTCTTCCTTGTGCATGCGGGCCCGCGGCGCTTGCCCTGTGATGCAGAGGATCGGGATGGAGTCGGCGGACGCCGAGTACAGGCCGGTGACCATGTCGGTGCCGGCAGGTCCCGAGGTGCCGATGCATACGCCGATGTTGCCGGCGTTGGTGCGGGTGTAGCCCTCGGCCATGTGCGAGGCGCCTTCGACGTGGCGGGCCAGGACGTGGTCGATACCGCCGACTTTCTTCAGTGCGGCGTACAGGGGGTTGATGGCAGCGCCGGGAATACCGAACGCAGTGTCAACGCCTTCGCGGCGCATCACCAGTACGGCGGCCTCGATTGCTCTCATTCTGGCCATTATCTTGTGCCTCGTTTTTTATAAGATTGTATACAAAACAGCTGCGACCGATTCTATTCAGCTCATGACCGCGAGGTCAACTTTTTTTGCGCCAACGGCAGTGGCCCGACAAAAATCTTTTGAAACGCCTGTTTGAGCGGTATGGCGCGAGCCTGAAGGGAATGGGTTCGACTGACTGTATACAAACAGGATGTTGATTGTATCTTGCTATTGTTTTTTTTGTTTCCGGTGGGATAGTGAAGACGAGCTTTGGATTGCTCGCGTGTCTTCTTCCGCTACGCAGGCGGGGGCTGCAGCGGGCGTTTCGTTGGATCTATCACCATTGAGGAAGGGCTATTTATGAGCACCCTGAACTTGAACACCGCCGTCAGCATCAGCAACCGCGCCCTGGCCGTGGGCCGCGAGATTTCGGCGGCGCCGCTGACCGTCGCCGTACTGGATGCCGGTGGTCACCTGATCAGCCTGCAGCGCGAGGACGGGGCCAGCCTGCTGCGCCCGCAGATTGCCATCGCCAAGGCCTGGGGCGCAGTCGCCCTGGGCAAGGGCTCGCGGCTGATCGCCGCAGACGCCCAACAGCGCCCGGCGTTTATCGGTGCGGTCAACAGCCTGGCCGACGGCAACCTGATACCGGCACCGGGCGGCGTGCTGATCCGCGATGAGCAGGGCGAGGTGATCGGCGCCATCGGCATCACCGGCGACACCTCGGATATCGACGAGCGCTGCGCGATCAATGCGGTGGAGTCGGTGGGGCTGACGGCCGATGCCGGTATAACGGCCTAGTCCGCTCGGCGGGCCAGGTGCAGCCTGGCCCGTGGGGCTAGGCTCAGGCGTTGCTGACCTGCTCCGAGGCGCTGGGCACGGTCTCGTCGATGTCGCAGCCTTTGATCACCAGGCGGGTGATGGTTCTCACCGCCGCCTCGTAGTCTTCGTCATCCAGGCTGCCCTTGCCGGTAACGGTGGAGATCTGCCAGTCGAAGTCGGCGTAGGTCTGGGTCGCGGCCCAGATACTGAACATCAGGTGGTGCGGATCGACCTTGGCCATCAGGCCCTGGTCGATCCAGCGCTGGATGCAGGAGATATTGTGCTTGGCCTGGGCGTTGAGCTGTTCGGTCTGCTCGGGCGACAGATGCGGCGCACCGTGCATGATCTCGCTGGCGAACACCTTGGAGGCGAAGGGCAGTTCGCGCGAGATGCGGATCTTCGAGCGGATATAGGCCTTGAGCACCTCGGCCGGACGACCCGGCTGATTGAAGGGCGCCGAGGCCGCGAGCAGGGGCTCGATGATGCTTTCCAGCACCTCGCGATAGAGGTTTTCCTTGGACTTGAAGTAGTAATACACATTCGGCTTGGGCAAGCCGGCCTTGGCGGCGATGTCGCTGGTCTTGGTGGCCGCGAAGCCCTTGTCGGCGAATTCTTCACTGGCCGCGCGCAGGATCAGCTCTTGGTTGCGCTCGCGAATGCTGGTCATAAGGCGGTCGTTTTCCTTCGGTTAGCTGGCGCCAGGTGGCTGGCGGAATAGTGGCGTCGACTGAGCGCAAGGCTCAAGTCGGCGGCCCGTGGGCCTGCGAGCAGTTTAGCTGACTTGCGGGTCAAGATGTTGTATACAAAAGTTTGCTTTTCTGTTTCTATCTGACGGCATGCAGTGCCTAACAAGAACCGTCTCGGCTCGTTGAGCGTCAGGAGACCCGCCGTGTCCCATTCCCAGTTGGTCGACCCCTTCGGTCGGCGCATCACCTACCTGCGCTTGTCGGTCACCGACCGCTGCGATTTCCGTTGCACCTATTGCATGAGCGAGGACATGGTGTTCGCCCCGCGGGCGCAGATCCTCAGCCTGGAAGAACTCTACACCGTGGCCGATGCATTTATCGGCCTGGGAGTCAGGCGCATCCGCATCACCGGCGGCGAACCCCTGGTGCGCAAGAACCTGCTGAGCCTGCTGGCGCGCCTGGGCCGGCGCCCCGAACTGCAAGACCTGGCCATCACCAGCAACGGCTCGCAGCTGGGCGAGCTGGCGCCGCGGCTGCGCGCCGCCGGAGTCAAGCGGCTGAATATCAGCCTCGACTCGCTGCAGCGCGAGCGCTTCGCCGCCTTCACCCGGCGCGACAAGCTCGAGCAGGTACTGGCCGGCATCGAGGCGGCGCGTGGCGCCGGCTTCGAGCGGATCAAGCTCAACTGCGTGGTGCAGAAGGGGCGCAACGACGACGAGGTGCAGGACCTGGTCGGCTACGCCGTCGAGCGTGGCCTGGACATCAGCTTCATCGAGGAAATGCCGCTGGGCAGCGTGTCCAGTCACGAGCGCAAGGTCACCCTGTGTACCAGCGAGGCGGTGCGCCAGCTGGTCGAGCAGCGCTTTGCGCTGTTGCCCAGCAGTCACCGGACCGGCGGGCCCTCGCGCTACTGGCAGGTGGCCGGCACCCAGACCCGGGTCGGTTTCATTTCGCCGCACAGCCACAACTTCTGCGGCGACTGCAACCGCGTGCGAGTTACCGCCGAAGGCAAGCTGGTGCTGTGCCTGGGGCATGACAATGCGTTGGACCTCAAAGCGCTGATTCGCCGCCATCCCGGCGATAGCCAGCGCCTGCGCGATGCCCTGGTCGCCGCCTTGCAGCTCAAGCCGCAGCGCCATCATTTCCAGGCCGATGAGCAGGTCCAGGTGGTGCGCTTCATGAGCATGACCGGCGGCTGAGCCGTCGCGCCGATTGCCCGGCCGCTGGCCGGCGGTCGGTCCAACAAGCCCGTTAGACCCAGCCAACAATAACCAGGAGGGTTGCTGTGAAGCATGCTCGTGTCTGCAGTCTGTTCGCCTTGCTGTTCTGTACCGCCAGCCAGGCCGAGAGTTACGTCATCGGCGTCGAGGACCTGGCCTTCGCACCACACTACAGCGTTGACAAGCAGGGCCAGTATCGGGGTTTTGCCCGCGAGCTGTTCGACCTGTTTGCCGCCCGCAGTGGCATCCAGCTGAGCTACCGGGCATTGCCGGTGGCGCGCTTGCTGCCGGCGTTGCTGGAGGGGGAGGTGGACTTCAAGTACCCGGACAACGACAACTGGGCCCAGGCGCGCAAGGCCGGCAAGCCGGTGGGCTACAGCCAGGCGGTGGTGGGCTATGTCGACGGCGTGCTGGTGGCGCCGCAGCGCCAGGGCCAGTCGATCGACCAGCTCAGGCGCCTGGGCATGGTCAGCGGCTGGACGCCCCGGGGCTACCAGGAGCGCATCGATGCCCAGCAGATCCAGTTGAGCTACAGCGACGACCTGCGCCGGATGATCCAGCAGGTGCTGAAGAAGGACGTCGACGGGGTCTATTTCAACGTGGTGGTAGCCACCCACTACCTCGACAACATTCGCGCCCGTCCCGGCGCCCTGGTGTTCGATGCCAAGCTGCCGCACACCCGTGGCACCTTTCACCTGTCCACGCTCAAGCATCCCGAGCTGCTGCAGCGCTTCGACCGCTTCCTGCGCGAGCAGCAGGCCGAGGTGGCTTCGCTGAAGGACAAGTACCGGGTCGAGGCCAACCTGGATTCGGAGTACATGGGGTTGGAGCAGTGGAAGGTGGACTTTCTCGAGCGGCAGAAGGCCAAGGCAGCCGAGTAGCGCGTCCGGCGGCGGGGCAGTGTCTTCTATGCTTGCACTGACGGGGCTTGATTCGTCCTCGCTACAGCCGGCCGTTGCGGCCCGCTGCTCGCCTGTAGGCCTCTTGCCTGCTGGCAGGCGCCGATGCCCCGTGCACAGGAGGCTGCATATGAACGATCCCCAAGTGCAAGCGCAGATAGAGGCGGCCAGGGCCTACCAGGCCGTATTCGTCCCGGCGCTGTTCGAGCCGTGGGCGCCCTGGGTAGTCGCCGCTGCCAATCTGCAGGCGGGCGAGCGGGTCCTGGATGTCGCCTGCGGCACCGGCATACTGGCCCGAGCCGCCGCCGCGTGCGTCGGTCCGGACGGCTCGGTCGTCGGCCTGGACGCCAACCCCGGCATGCTGGCGGTGGCGGCCGAGTTGGCACCCGAGATCGAATGGCGGCAGGGGCTGGCCGAGGCGCTGCCTTACGCCGAGGAGTCATTCGACGCGGTGGTCAGCCAGTTCGGCCTGATGTTCTTCAGCGACCGCCGGCAGGCGCTGGACGAGATGCTCAGGGTGCTGCGGCCCGGTGGCCGGCTGGCCGTCGCCGTGTGGGATAGCCTGGCCAATACCCCGGCCTATGCGGCGGAGGTGGACCTGCTGGCGCGCATCGCCGGCGAGCAAGCGGCCGATGCGCTGCGGGCGCCTTTCGTGCTCGGCGAGCGGCAGGCGCTGGAGGCGTTGTTCAGCGACGCCGGGATGGGCTCGGCAACGATTGTGACCCATACCGCAACGGCATGCTTCCCCAGCGTCCGCGCCATGCTGGAAGGCGATCTGCGCGGTTGGTTGCCGGTGATGGGGGTCAGGCTCGACGAAGCGCTGATCGCGCGCATCCTGAGCGAGGCCGAGCAGGTGCTGGCGCCCTACGTCAACGCCCAAGGCCGGGTGCTGTTCGACTCGCCGGCCCATATCGTGCGGGCGACCAAGGCCAGGTAGCGCGGCCGGTTCGGCGGTGCGTGGCGCATAAAAAAGGCTATGTCCCAATGATGTGTTGCAAGAACTAATCTGAAAGGCAGGCATCCGCTCGGGAGGTCTGCCGCTCATGGATACTCAAGCCTTTCACCACTGGCTGGCTCAACTAGGCCAGC
>NZ_JBFTEG010000033.1:0-19921 GCF_041027545.1 Pseudomonas zhanjiangensis
TCCCCAATTACCTGGGCTGGCGCCGCATGCTTGAGCGCTACCAGCAAAGCATTCGGCCAGTTCACTGCATCCAGGAGGCGGTAGGACGCACCGCGCAACACGCTATTGGGACATAGCCATAAAAAAGCCCCAGCCTCGGGCGAGACTGGGGCAAAGGGTGGGACTGTCAGTGGCTGCCGGCGCCCTTGGCCAGGTCGCTTTCGTGCCAGTGGTCGTAGACGCAGGCATCGGCCGCGGCCCAGCGGACTCGCACCGGGGTGCCCGGTTGCAGCGGTTGCAGTTCGTTGGACATGGCCTTGAGGGTCAGGCTGCAACCGCCGGGGGTGACGACGCTGCAGGTCAGGCTTTCGCCGAGGAAGACCACCTCGCTGACCTGGGCGGCTATCTCGTTCCAGCCCTCCGGCAGCGGGGTCTGCGCACTCTGTGGCTGGGTCAGCACCAGGGCCTTCTCCGGACGCACCATCAGCAGCACGTCCTGGCCATTGCGTACCGTGGAACTGGGCTGAATGGCCAGCGCCTGCTGCTCGAACTGCACTGCGGCGTTGCCGGTTAGCCGCGCCTTGAGGAAGTTCGAGTTGCCGAGGAAGGAGGCGACGAAGGCATTGGGCGGATTCTGGTAGAGCTCGTAGCCGCTGCCCAGGCCGACGATCTTGCCGTGGCTGAAGATGGCAATGCGCTGCGACAGGCGCATGGCTTCTTCCTGGTCGTGGGTCACGTAGACGATGGTGATGCCGAGGCGGCGGTGCAGGTGGCGCAGTTCGTCCTGCAGGTCCTCGCGCAACTTCTTGTCCAGCGCGCCCAGCGGTTCGTCCATCAACAGGATGCGCGGTTCATAGACCAGCGCCCGGGCGATGGCCACGCGCTGCTGCTGGCCGCCGGAGAGCTGGGCGGGACGGCGATGGGCGAACTGTTCCAGTTGAACCAGCTTGAGCATGGCCTCGACCCGGCGCTGGCGCTCGGCGGCGGACAGCTTGCGGATGTCCAGCGGGAAGCCGATGTTGTCGTGCACGTTGAGGTGCGGGAACAGCGAGTAGCGCTGGAACACCATGCCGATGTCGCGCTTGTGCGGCGGCACGTTCACCAGCGACTTGCCGTCGACCAGGATCTCGCCGGAACTCGGCGGTTCGAAGCCGGCGAGCATCGACAGCGTGGTGCTCTTGCCCGAGCCGCTGGAGCCGAGGAAGGTGAGGAACTCGCCGTCGCGGATGTCCAGCGAGATATTGTCGACGGCGGCGAAGTCGCCGTAGTGCTTGTTCAGGTTGCGCAGGCTGACCAGGGGCGCCTGCTCGCGGGTGTCTTGGATAACGGCACTCATGTAGTTCTCCTAGGCGCTCAAGCGCTGATCGGATTGCGCCGGCGCAGGGCCGCGGCAACCAGCATCACCAGTAAGGACAGGCCGATCAGCAGCGTCGAAGCGACTGCTATCACCGGCGTCAGGTCTTGTCGCAGGGTGGTCCACATCTTCACCGGCAGGGTCTGCAGGGTCGGGCTGGCCATCATCACGCTCAGCACCACCTCGTCCCAGGAGACCAGGAAGGCGAACAGCGCGCCGGCCACCATGCCCGGGCGGATCGCCGGAAAGGTCACCTTGAACACCGCCTGCAGGCGCGAGGCGCCGCAGATCACCGCCGCATCCTCGATCGACTGGTCGAACAGCTTCAGCGAGTTGATGATCGAGATGATGGTGAAGGGCAGCGCGACTATCACGTGGCTGACCACGAAGGCGAACAGCGTCCCGGTATAGCCCAGCTTGAGGAACAGGGCGTAGACCGCCACGGCGATGATCACCAGGGGCACGATCATCGGCAGGGTGAACAGGCCGTAGAGCAGGGTGCGCCCGGGGAAGCGCCCGCGCACCAGGGCGAAGGCGGTCGGCAGGCCGAGGGCCACCGAACCGACGGTGGTCAGCGCGGCGACCTTGAGGCTGGCCAGCGCGGCCTCCATCCACTCCACGTTGGCGAAGAACTGCCCGTACCACTTCAGGGTCCAGCCCGGCGGCGGGAACACCAGCCACTGCGAGGAGCCGAACGACAGCAGCACGATGAAGACGATCGGCAGCAGCAGGAAGGCCGCGATCGCCCCCGTGGTCATGTACAAACCGATGCGCAGGCGCGGGCCCATGGCGTTGGGAGTCAGCAGCATGGCCGGTTACCTCGCGTTACTGGCGCCAACCGGGGATTCCGGCTGGAGCTTCAGGTAGAAGTAGAACAGCACCAGGGTGATGACGATCAGCAGTGCTGCTGCGGCGCTGGCCAGGCCCCAGTTGAGGAAGGACTGCACCTGCTGGACGATGAATTCCGGCAGCATCATGTTCTGCGCGCCTCCCAGCAGCGCCGGGGTCACGTAGTAGCCCAGGGACATGACGAAGACCATCAGGCCGCCGGAGAACAACCCGGGCCGGCACAGCGGCAGGAACACCTTGAAGAAGTTGTGCCAGGGGCTGGCTCCGCAGGTGGCGCCGGCCTGCAGCACCATTGGATCGATCGCCGACATGGTGGCCTGCAGCGGCAGGACGATGAAGGGAATCATGATGTAGCTCATGCCGATCACCACGCCGGTCAGGTTGTGCACCATCTCCAGCGGCTGGTCGATGATGCCCAGCGCCATCAGCACCTTGTTGATCACGCCCGACGCCTGCAGCAGCACCAGCCAGGAGTAGGTGCGGGCCAGCAGGCTGGTCCACATCGACAGCAGCACGATACTGAGCAGCCAGCGACCCCAGCCCCTGGGTACCAGGGTGATCGCCCAGGCCAGAGGGAAGCCCAGCAGCAGGCTGATCAGGGTCACCAGCCCGCCGACGGCGAAGGTGTTGAACAGCACCCGGGCATAGGCCGAATTGGCGAACAGCTGTTCGTAGTTGCCCAGCCCCGGCGTCGGTTCCAGCACGCCGCGCAGCAGCAGGCTGATCAGCGGGGCGAAGAAGAACAGGCCGAGGAACAACAGGGCCGGGGTCAGGTTGGATGCGCCGCGCCAGCGCAGCGCGAGCTTGTCTGCGTGCATCGTTGCGGCCCCGGTCTCGGCGAGGCCGGTGGCGCGGGAAGCGCCTCCGGCTGCCTGGGTGGCTGGCAGGGGCTGAACGGCGGCCGTTTTCACTTGACCAGCCATTCGTTCCACCGAGCGGCAATGGCCGGGCCGTGCTTGGCCCAATAGGCGAAGTCGAGAGTGATCTGGTCCTTGGCGTAGGCGGTCGGCAGGTTGGGCGCGAGTTCCGGATTCAGCTGGCTGACGCTGTCGATATTGACCGGGGCGTAGGCGGTGAGGTTGGCGAACTCGGCCTGGCCCTTGGCGCTGCTGGCGTCGGCCAGGAACTGCATGGCCGCGTCCTTGTTCTTGGCGCCTTTGGGAATGACCAGGAAGTCGGCCATGACCAGGTTCTGCTTCCAGCTCACGCCGACCGGTGCGCCGTCCTGCTGCAGGGCGTAGACCCGGCCGTTCCAGAACTGGCCGAGGCTGACTTCACCGGAGGCCAGCAGTTGTTGGGACTGGGCGCCGCCACCCCACCAGACGATGTCCTGCTTGATGGTGTCGAGTTTCGTGAAGGCGCGGTCCAGGTCCAGCGGGTAGAGCTGGTCGGCCGGGACGCCGTCCGCCAGCAGGGCCAGTTCCAGCACGCCGGGGCTCGGCCACTTGTACAGGGCGCGCTTGCCCGGGTAGCCCGCGGTGTCGAACAGGGCGGTCCAGTCCTGCGGTGCATGGCTGCCCAACTTGCCCTGGTTGAAGCCGAGCACGAAAGAAAAGTAGAAGGAGCCGACGCCATGGTCGGAGACGAAACGCGGGTCGAGCTTGTCGCGCTGGATCACGCTGAAATCGAGAGGCTCGAGCAGGCCTTCGCTGGCGGCGCGCAGGGCAAAATCGGCTTCGACGTCGACCACGTCCCACTGCACGTTGCCGCTTTCCACCATGGCCTTGAGCTTGCCGTAGTCGGTAGGGCCGTCCTGAACCACGCGGATACCGCTGCTGCTACTGAAGGGCTCGGCCCAGGCCTGCTTCTGCGCGTCCTGGGTGGTACCGCCCCAGCTGACGAAGCTCAGGTTGCTGGCGGCGATGGCGGCATTGCCGGAAATCGCCAGGATGCCTGCCGCAAGTGCTGCGACTGCACATTTCTTAACCATCATCTTGCTTGCCCTCATTGTTGTGTTTATGCGCAAGCGGGCGTGGATTGTCCGCTTATCAGGAGCAGTAGGTCCAGTCGGGCCTTCAGGGCGGCCTTACCGGCTGTTGTTGGTGCTCTCCCCCTGGGGGGGGGCGGTGGCTAGGCCTACGGAATATCATATTATGGTATTCCATGTTTTCTGCAAGCACTGGGTCTCACCGATGGGCCCGCGCTGGGCCACGGTCCGTCCATCGAGCGCGCGCGGGCCTGCCGCTGGCGTATTCAAGCAATTGATTTGATTGGTGCATTTATCGCGACCGAAGGGGCGCTGTCGCCGCTCGAAAAGATTCCGGCCGGCGTCGATCGCGCCGACCGGCGGGGCGCCGAGCGTGGCCTCAGCCCTCGAAGGGGATGCTTTCCACGACTTCGAGGTCGTATCCGGTGAGGCCGGCGTACTTCAGGGGCGGGCCCAGGTGGCGCAGCTTGCCCACGCCCAGGTCCTGGAGGATCTGCGCGCCGGTGCCGACCTCGGAATAGATGCGCGACTGCGAGCGACTGAACTGGCGCCGCGGTTGGGTCAGCTGCGGCACGCGCTCGAGCAGGGCCTGGGACGATTCGTTGTTGGCCAGCACCACGACCACGCCACGGCCTTCTTCGGCCACCTTCTGCAGGGCGGCCCACAGCGTCCAGTTCTTCGGTCCGGTGTACTCGGCGCCAACCAGGTCGCGCAGCGGGTCGATCACGTGCACTCGCACCAGACAGGGCTGCTCGCGGTCGATCTCGCCCATCACCATGGCCATGTGCACGCCGCCGTCGATGCGATCCTCGAAGGTGATCAGGCGGAAGGTGCCGTGCACCGTGGGCAATTCGCGCTCGCCGATACGGGTGACGGTGTGCTCGGTGCTGAGGCGGTAGTGGATGAGGTCGGCGATGGTGCCGATCTTGATCCCGTGTCTGGCGGCGAAGCTTTCCAGGTCCGGGCGGCGGGCCATGCTGCCGTCCTCGTTCATGACCTCGACGATCACCGCCGCCGGGCTGAAACCGGCCAGGCGGGCCAGGTCGCAACCCGCCTCGGTGTGGCCGGCACGGGTCAGCACGCCGCCTTCGCGGGCGCGCAGGGGGAAGATGTGGCCGGGCTGGACCAGGTCGTCGGCGCAGGCATCCGGAGCTACGGCGGTGAGCACGGTATGGGCACGGTCGGCGGCGGATATGCCGGTGGACACCCCGCTGGCCGCCTCGATCGAGACCGTGAAGGCGGTGGCGAAGGCGCTGCCGTTGCTCGGCACCATCTGCTCCAGGCCCAGGCGCTGACAGTGTTCGTCGGTCAGGGTCAGGCAGATCAGGCCGCGGGCCTCGCGGGCCATGAAGTTGATCGCCGCCGGCGTGCAGGCTTGCGCAGCGAGCAGCAGGTCGCCCTCGTTCTCGCGGTCTTCGTCGTCGACCAGCAGGACCATCTTGCCCTGGCGGAAGTCTTCGATGATTTCTTCGATGCTGTTGAATGGCATGCGGGGGCTCTCGCGTATTTCGCTGAATAGCGGTTACTTGTCAGCCTTCATGGTATACCATAATACAATTTACTGGCGAGTAACTGAGGTAACGATGAAGGCTTATTGGATTGCCCATATTGAGGTCACCGATCCCGAGCAGTACCGCGAATACACGCAACGGGCGCCGGCGGCGTTCGCCAAGTACGGCGGCGTGTTCCTGGCCCGCGGCGGTCGCGCGCAGGCCCTGGAGGGGCGCGTGACGCCGCCGCGCAACGTGGTGATCGAGTTCGCCTCCTACGAGCAGGCGCAGGCCTGTTACAACTCGCCGGAGTACCAGGAGGCCTGCCGACACCGCGCGGGTGCAGCGCGGGCCGAAGTGGTCATAGTCGAAGGCTGCGCGCCCTGATTGGGGGCACGAGGGGCGGGCTCAGCGGATAAAGTGAACCTTGCCGCTGTCGTCGTTGCCCATGTAGATGCCGTAGACCCCGGCCTGGCGCTCCTCGATATAACGCTCGAGAATCTGGCGGATGGCCGGGTAGTAGATGCTCTCCCAGGGAATTTCCTCGGGGGCGAAGAAGCGGTAGTCGAGGGTCTCCGGGCCGTGCTGGCCGGTCAGCTCGAGCGCGATGGCGCGGAAGATGATGTACACCTCGCTGATCCTCGGCACGCTGAAGATCGAGTAGGGTGAGACGATCTCGGCGCGTACGCCGCTCTCCTCCCAGACCTCGCGCAGAGCGGCCTGCTCGGTGGTCTCGCCGTTCTCCATGAACCCGGCCGGCAGCGTCCAGGTGCCGGGGCGCGGCGCTATGGCGCGCTGGCAGAGCAGGTACTTGCCGTCCTGCTCGATGATGCAGCCGGCGATGACCTTGGGATTCTCGTAGTGAACATAGCCGCACCCCGCGCAGCTCAGGCGCTGGTGGGTATCGCCGGGCGGTTGCCGACGACTCAGGTCGCCAGCGCCGCAGTTGGGGCAGAAGCGCGGAGTGGCCATGGGGTCAGCGTCCTATGCGCGGCTCTTTCAGAGCGATCGGCGTGGCGATCTCGCGCACCTTGCCGGCTTCGCTCTGCTTGGACTTGAGGTAGTCCAGGGCCACCTTGGCGGCGGCGCGCACGTGGTCGACCGAGGCCTGGTGGGCGGCCAGCGGATCGCCGCTCTTGATTGCTTCGACGATGCGCACCATCTCCTCGTTGCTGGCGCCGCGTCGGTTGGCCTGGGACACCGAGGTGGCGCGCAGGTAGCTGATGCGTGCCTGCAGCTGGCGCAGCTGGGTGGCGGCGATATGGTTGCCGGAGCCTTCCAGCAGCACATCGTAGAAACCCTGAACCGAGTCCAGCACCTGCTGCAGCTCGCCCTCTTCGAGCACCCGGCGGTTTTCCTCGAGGGCGCGTTCCAGGGCGCGGATATCCTTGGCCTTGGCATTGAGGGTGAACAGCTGCACGATCAGGCCTTCGAGCACGCAACGCAGTTCGTAGATGTCGCGGGCGTCTTCCAGGGTGATGATGGCCACCCGTGGTCCCTTGGCGTCGGCGAACTCGACCAGGCCCTCGGACTCCAGGTGGCGCAGGGCCTCGCGCACCGAGGTGCGGCTGACGCCGAGGCGGTCGCAGAGATCGCGCTCGACCAGGCGATCACCGGGCAGCAGCTGGAAGTTCATGATGGCGCTGCGCAGTTTATCCAGCACGATTTCGCGCAGGGTAACGGGGTTGCGATTGACCTTGAAGCTGTCGTCGAGTGGCAAGCGTTTCATTGGGTCCGCTCTGGTTGGGGGCTGTCCGTAGGATAAGCGCAGAGGCGCCCCGATCAGGGGATCAGGGCCGCTCTCGACGCTTGCTGAGGCCCGCCGTTAAGGTTGGTCTTCGGCATCGGCTTCCGCGAAGGCTTCACGGGCGAGGCGAAAACTGTCCACGGCCGCAGGCACGCCACAGTAAATACCGACCTGCAGCAGTATTTCGCGTATCTGCTCACGGCTGAGGCCGTTGCGCAGGGCTCCGCGAATATGCAGCTTGAGTTCATGCGGCCGGTTGAGTGCTGAAATCATCGCCAAGTTTATCATGCTGCGTTCGGCCAGCGACAAACCCTCCCGGCCCCAGACATGGCCCCAGCAATACTCGGTGACCAGTTCCTGCAGGGGGCGGTTGAAGTCGTCGGCGTTGTCGATCGACTTGTTGACGTAGGCCTCGCCCAGCACCTGGGTGCGGATAGCCAGGCCCTTGGCGTACTTGTCGTTGCTCATGTTCTGCTCCTCGAAGCGGCGGACTCAGAGTCCGCCCATCAGGGTGTATTTGATCTCGAGGTAGTCCTCGATGCCGTACTTGGAGCCTTCGCGGCCGAGGCCGGAGGACTTGATCCCGCCGAAGGGGGCGACCTCGGTGGAGATCAGCCCCTCGTTGATGCCGACCATGCCGTATTCCAGGGCCTCGCTCATGCGCCAGGCGCGGCCCAGGTCGCGGGTATAGCAGTAGGCTGCCAGGCCGAATTCGGTATCGTTGGCCAGGCGCACGGCCTCGGCCTCGTCGCTGAAACGGAATACCGCCGCCAGCGGGCCGAAGGTTTCCTCGCGGGCGACCTTCATCTCCTGGGTCAGGTCGGCCAGCACCGTCGGCTGGAAGAAACCGTTGCCCAGGGCGTGGCGCTCGCCGCCGCAGAGCAGGCGGGCGCCCTTGCCCAGGGCGTCCTGCACGTGGTCCTCGACCTTGGCCACGGCGCGTTCGTTGATCAGCGGGCCCTGGGTCACGCCGGCTTCGAAGCCGTCGCCGACCTTGAACTGGCCGACCCGTTCGGCCAGGCGGCTGACGAAGGCTTCATAGATGCCATCCTGCACCAGGAAGCGGTTGACGCACACGCAGGTCTGCCCGGCGTTGCGGTACTTGGCGACCAGTGCGCCCTCGATCGCGCGCTCCAGGTCGGCGTCGTCGAAGACGATGAAGGGGGCGTTGCCGCCAAGCTCCAGGGACACCTTCTTCAGGGTGCTGGCGCACTGCGCCATGAGCAGCTTGCCGATCGCGGTGGAACCGGTGAACGACAGCTTGCGCACCTCGGCGCTGCCGGTCAGCTCGCCGCCGATGGCCACGGCGTCGCCGGTGACCACGTTGAAGATGCCGGCCGGAATACCGGCCTGTTCGGCCAGGGCGGCCATGGCCAGGGCCGAGAACGGCGTTTCCGGGGCGGGCTTGACGATGCACGGGCAGCCGGCGGCGAGGGCCGGGCCGACCTTGCGGGTGATCATCGCGGCCGGGAAGTTCCACGGCGTGATGGCGGCGACCACGCCAATCGGCTCCTTGCTCACGACGATGCGCGCGTCGCCCTTGTGGCTGGGGATGGTGTCGCCGTAGATGCGCTTGGCTTCCTCGGCGAACCACTCGATGAAACTGGCGGCGTAGAGGATCTCGCCCTTGGCCTCGGCCAGCGGCTTGCCCTGTTCCAGGGTGAGGATCTCGGCCAGGGCGTCGGCGTGCTCCAGCATCAGCGCATGCCAGCGCTTGAGGATGGCGCTGCGCTCCTTGGCCGTGCGTGCACGCCAGGCGGGCCAGGCCGCGCTGGCCGCGGCGATGGCGCGCTGGGTTTCTGTGGCGCCCATGTTTGGCACCTGGCCGATGCTGGCGCCGTTGGCCGGGTTGAAGATCTCCTGGGTGGAGGCGTTCTGGGCATCGCACCATTGGCCGTCGATGAAGGCCTGTTGGCGGAACAGTTGGGCGGCGGCTGGGGTCATGTCGGCTCCGAAAATAAAAAAGGGGCCGCCACCAGGGTGAACGGCAGGCGACCCCAAAAAAGGAATGTCTGACGATCTCGCTCAGGCGAGCGCGGGGAGGGCGCCCAGCTTGCCGCGGTGGTAGACCATCGGCGTCACTTCCACTTCGGGAAGCACCAGGTTCTTCACCGCGCCGACGATGATCGCGTGATCGCCGCCGTCGTACTCGCGCCAGAGTTCGCATTCGATGATCGCGGTGGCCTTGCTCAGCAGCGGGTTGCCCCGCTCGCTGAGGTGCCAGTCGATGCCCTTGGCCTTGTCCTTGCCCTTGCCGGCGAAGGCGTAGGCTTCGGCGGTCTGATCGGCCGACAGCAGGTGAATGGCGAACTGCTTGCTGGCGCAGAGCACCGGGTAGGAGTTCGAGGCATAGTTGGGGCAGAACAGCACCAGTGCCGGGTCGATCGACAGGGCGCTGAAGGCACTGGCGGTGATGCCGACGATGCCGCCATCCTCGTCGAGGCAGGTGACCACCGTGACCCCGGAGGGAAACGAGCCCATCACCTCTTTGTAAATGCCTGGTTCGATCATCTTTGCTACCTCTGAAATTCTCGCGGTGAGCGCTTCAACGCATCACGAAGGGGTCGGCCATCGGCTCTTGGGAGAGATTGATCCACACGGTTTTTTGCTCGGTGTAGGCCAGCACCGAGTCGATGCCGCTCTCGCGGCCGTAGCCACTGTTCTTGAAGCCGCCGATCGGCGCCATGGCCGAGACCGCGCGGTAGGTGTTGACCCAGATGATGCCGGAGCGCACGTCGCGGGCTAGGCGATGGGCGCGGCCCAGGTCGCGGGTCCAGATGCCGGCGGCAAGGCCGAACTGCGAGTCGTTGGCGATGGCCAGGGCTTCGGCCTCATCCTTGAAGCGAATCACCGAGGCGACCGGACCGAACACCTCTTCCTGCATGATCTTCATCGAGTTGCTGTCGCACTCGAACAGGGTTGGCTCGTAGTACCAGCCGTTGCCCTCGATCGGCGGGCGCTTGCCGCCCAGGCGCAGCTTGGCGCCTTCGGCGAGGGCGTCGGCGACCAGACCCTCGACCACGGCCAGCTGCTGGGCGGTGGCCATGGGGCCCATCTCGCTGCTGTCGTCCTGCGGATTGCCGATACGGATGCGCTGGGCGCGGGCGACCAGGCGCTCGACGAACTCGTCGTAGATCTCGTCCTGCACCAGCAGGCGCGAGCCGGAGACGCAGCTCTGGCCCGAGGCGGCGTAGATGCCGGCGACCGCACCGTTGATCGCGCTGTCCAGGTCGGCGTCGGCGAAGATGATGTTCGGCGACTTGCCGCCCAGCTCCAGCGACAGCTTGGCGAAGTTCTCCGCGCTGCTGCGCACCACGTGGCGGGCGGTGGCGGCGCCGCCGGTGAAGGCGATCTTGCGCACCAGCGGGTGACGGGTCAGGGCCGCGCCGGTGCTGGCGCCGTAGCCGGTGATGACATTGACCACACCCGGCGGAATACCGGCTTCCAGGGCCAGGCGGGCGAGCTCGAGAATGGTCGCCGAGGCATGCTCGGACGGCTTGATGACCATACAGTTGCCGGCGGCCAGGGCCGGGGCCAGCTTGATCGCGGTCAGGTACAGCGGGCTGTTCCAGGGGATGATCGCCGCCACCACGCCCAGCGGTTCGAGCACGGTGTAGCCGAACATGTCGGTCTTATCCAGCGGCAGGGTGCCGCCCTCGAGCTTGTCGGCCAGGCCCGCGGTGTAGTGGAAGAACTCCGGCAGGTAACCCACCTGGCCGCGGGTCTCGCGGATCAGCTTGCCGTTGTCGCGGCTCTCCAGCTGGGCCAGCTGCTCTTTGTTCTCGGCGATCAGGTCACCCAGGCGGCGCAGCAGCTTGCCCCGCGCGGTGGCGGTCAGCCCCTTCCAGGCAGGGCTTTCAAAAGCCTGCTGAGCGGACTGAACGGCGCGTTCGACGTCTGCTTCGGCGGCGTCAGGCAGTTCCGCCCAGGGCTCGGCGAGTGCCGGGTCGAGGCTGTGGAAGGTCTTGCCGGACAGGGCATCGACCCATTGGCCGTCGATGCACATCTGGAAACGGGAGAGTGTCATGCAACGATCCCCTGTGTTGGGTGTTGTGAAGTCTGGAGGCGCTGGAGGAAGTCCAACAGCACCTGGTTGACCAGGCGCGGCGACTCCACCGGCATCATATGCCGCTGCTCCGCGAGCACGGCAACCTGGGCGCCGGGAATCCGCGCGGCCAGTTCTCTGGCCATCTGCGGGGTCGAGCCGGGGTCCAGCTCGCCCGTGGCGATCAGGGTCGGCGCGCGGATGCTGCCCAGTTCGTCCGCCAGGTACATGTCCTGGGTGGCGAACAATTCATAGGTGGTCAGATAGCCCTGCGGATCGTTGCTGGCCAGGGTCTGGCGCAGCGCGGCGATCTGCGCCGGATTGGCGGCCTGGTACTCGCGGCTGAACCAACGGCTCAGGGCCGCCTCGGCGTTGGCATTGGGGCCGTACTGGGCGACCTGACGGGTGCGCTCGATCACCCCGGCACTCTGTTCGGGGTTACGGTTGAATACGCTGTTGAGCACCACCAGTGCCTGCAGGCGCTGCGGGTAGCGCAGGGCGAACGCCCGCGCCACCAGGCCACCCATCGAGAAGCCGATGATGCAGGCCTGCGGCAGCTGCAGGTGATCGAGCAGTTCACGCAGCTGCTCGGCATAGCCGAGCAGGCCGGTGTCAGGCTCCGGGCGGGGGCTGGCGCCATGGCCGAGCATGTCGTAGGCGATGACCCGGTAGTGCGACGCAAGACCGACGATCTGTCCGCCCCACATTTCTTTGTTAAGGCCAACCCCGTGGATCAAGACCACGGGCTGACCCTGTCCGGTCGCCAGGTAGCTGGTGCCGGAGGGGGTGCGTTCAGCGGTAAATAGCATCATGGCTCGTTCCTGCACTGTCCCGGGAAGTTACTGAGCCTGCTCGACGGCCAGCTCTTCCAGGTCGATGTAGCGATTGCCAATGCGCGGGTGCAGGCGGCCTCCGTCGGCGGCGCCCAGCACCACGACGATCTCGTCGGCGCGCGGCGCGTCTTCGATCTGCATCTCCAGAGTGATGTAGTGCGAGCGTAGGCCCTCGTCATCCTTGTGCATCATTGGAATCTGGATGGAGGTGCCCGGGCCGCCGCGCTTGTTGGTGAAGCTCAGGTAGCTTTTGGCATCCACCGCCTGGCGGTAGTGGTTGCCGAAGCGCAGGGTGTGGATGACGGCCGAGGCGTGTTCGATCTCGCCGTCGGCGCCAACCACGGCAGCCTTGCCGTAGGCTTCGATCTTTTCCGCGCCGCCGATGCTGTCGAGCAGGCGCTTGACCATCAGCTCTCCCAGCTCGGAGCAATTGGCCTTGATTTCCGGCTTCAGGTCTTCGACGAAGCCGCGGCCGAGCCAGGGATTCTTCATGACCACGGCCAGTCCAGCCATGGTGACCGGTTTGTCGGTGGCCTTGCCGCCTTCGATAAAGGTTTCTTCCACGTAGCTGACGATTTTGCGGATCTCGAAGCTCATGAGGCTCTCCTGGATAGATGAGTCGTTGTGGGGCGCAGTGCGCTGGCCTGGTAGCATGGTATACCATAATACGACTCGTGCAAGTCAAGCTTTCATGTCGTGCTGGCGATCGGCTGTCAATGCCCTGGGGGCTGAAGGGGCCTGAAGCACAGGAGGCGACGAAGAGTCTTTGCGTCCGTATTCGGGCTTATGGTATACCGTAATACAAGCGAATGCTCATGGCTCATCCGCGTGGCGGGTGAGTAGCTGTTGATCCGGGTTGGATGCTCGTGGCGTCAGTCGTCGATTAGTCGCCAGAGGAGCGCAGGGGCCGGATGCCCGGTGTTCGCGAAAAACATTAATGTGTGTCCCATACAAAAATAAGGAGGAGGCGCGCTCGTGAGCGAACATCCTATGCAAGGTTCCCAACGTCTGTTCGCAGGCGTAAATCCGACGATGGCCATCGCCTCTCTGGCGATGGTGCTGGTCTTCGTGCTGTTCACCGTGACCTATGGTGAGCTGGCCAACAGCCTCTATACCGGCGTCAAGCAGTGGATCGAGAGTTCCCTGGGCTGGTACTACGTGGCGGTGGTCAGCGGGGTATTGTTCTTCACTTTCTGGGTCGGCCTGAGTCGCTTCGGCAGCCTGCGCCTGGGGCAGGACGATGAGCGTCCGGAGTTCAGCAACTTCTCCTGGTTCGCCATGCTGTTCAGCGCCGCGGTCGGCACCGGTCTGCTGTTCTGGAGCATCGCCGAGCCGCTGATGCACATGCAGGGCAACCCGTTCATGGAGATGGCCGGCGTCGCCGCCAATACCCCGGAAGCCGCGCAGATAGCCCTGCGCGTGACCATGTTCCACTGGGGCCTGCACGGTTGGTGCATCTACATCATCGTCGGCCTGATCCTGGCGTACTTCACCTACCGCCGCGGCCTGCCGCTGACCGTGCGTTCGGCGCTCTATCCGCTGATCGGCGAGCGCATCTATGGCCCGATCGGTCACGCGGTGGACCTGCTGGCGATTTTCAGCACCCTGTTCGGCACCGCCACCACCCTGGGCCTGGGCGTCGCGCAGATGAACGCCGGGTTGAACTACATGTTCGGTGTCGAGATTTCCACTGCCAACCAGCTGATCCTGATTGCCGGGACTGCGGTGGTCGCCACCCTGTCGGCGGTCTCTGGCGTGCGCAAGGGCATTCTCTGGCTCAGCGAGTGGAACATTCGCCTAAGCAGTATCCTGTTCCTGTTCCTGCTGCTGGCCGGCCCGACGGTGTTCCTGCTCGGTCTGTACGCCACGAGCCTGGGCGATTATCTGGCCACGTTCATCCCCATGGGGATGTGGACCGACTCCAACCCCGAGCGTCAGTGGCAGGGCTGGTGGACCATCTTCTATTGGGGCTGGTGGCTGTCCTGGGGCCCGTTCGTCGGCATGTTCATTGCCCGCATCTCCCGTGGTCGCACCGTGCGCCAGGTGGTGCTGGGCGGCATGCTCGCCTCGACCCTGGGGGCCTTCCTGTGGATCGTGATCATGGGCGGCACCGGGTTGCATCTGCAGCTGGCCGGCGCTATCGACCTGAGCGCGGTGGCCAACTCCGACGTGACCATGGTGCTGTACAAGACCATCGAAGGCCTCGACGTGTCCTGGGCGACCATGGCCATGGCCGGTCTGGCAACCCTGATGATCGTCAGCTGGTTCGTCACCTCGGCCGACTCGGCGACCTTGGTGATCTGCACCATTCTGTCCATGGGCAACCAGAATCCGCCGCAGCGCTTCCGCATCATCTGGGGCCTGGGGCTGGGCGCCCTGGCCGGCGTGCTGCTGCTGGCCGGTGGCCTGAAAGGCCTGCAGGCGGCAACGATCGCCGCGGCGCTGCCGTTCTCGGTGGTGCTGCTGGTGATCTGCTACAGCCTGGTGAAGGCGCTGCACCAGGAGGAGGGCGAGATGCTCTGCGCCCGCGCAGTCCAGGGCGCTTGAGCCCAGGACGTCCTCTGGCCGCCGTTCGCGGCGGCTGACCGATCCGGCAGACGCGCGGGTTCCCTTGGGCTACCAAGAGGCCCGCGCGTCGTGCATTCCAGAACTGGCACATTGTGGCGAGTGATTGCTCAACCGGCGAATGGAGCGGCATCGCGCGCCGCGAATCTCTGCGTCGGTTGCGTGCAACGATGTCGTGCAGGCTCGACAAGGAAAGTGGCATGAGTCTGCAGGTACACCTGCTGTTTCTGTTCTGCGTGGCGCTGGCCACAGTTGCCCAGTGCCTGACCGGCTTCGCTTTCGGCCTGATTCTCATCGGCCTGGTCGCCATCTTGCAGCTGCTGCCGCTCGGTGAAGTGGCCGTGGTGATCAGCTTCCTGACCCTGGGCAACGCCCTCACCATGGTGGCCGGCCCCAAACCGCAACTGGAGGGCTGCATCCTCCGGCCTCTGTTGGCCAGCAGCCTGCTCGGCGTTTGCCTGGGCATCTGGGGCCTGGGGGGCCTGGATGGCAAGCAGATCACCTGGCTACGCCTGCTGCTGGGCGTCCTGATTCTGCTTGCCAGCCTGCTGCTGGTGGTGCAGGGCACACCACGCAAGCGGCTGGCAGGCACGCCGTCGTTCTGGCTCGCCGGTGGTCTCTGCGTGCTGCTCAACGGTCTGTTCTCCAGTGGCGGGCCGCCGATCGTCTATCACCTCTACAGGCAGCCCCTGGGCCATGAGTTGATACGCAATACCCTCATCACCGTATTTGCCTGTAACGCGGTCATGCGTCTGGGGCTGGTCGTGGGCCAGGGGCAGCTGTCGCTGTCCACGCTCGGGCTCAGCGCCGAAGCCTTGCCACTGGTCATGCTGCTCAGTTGGTTGATCCGCCGCTATCCGCCACGGTTGTCGCTGCGCACGGTGCGCTGGCTTGTGTTCGTGTTGCTGGTGTTGGCCGGGCTCAGCCTGATCGGTGAAGCCCTGCCAGCGTTGCTCGCCCTGTACCAGGGCTGAAGCCTAGCGTTTGAGCCGGGATCAGCAGGCCCATACGACCAGTGAGGGCCGTTTTGAGGCTATCCGGCCCGCCTGTCCCGGTCGCGAATACTGAGCAATCGGCATTGTGGCAGGCCTCCCAGGCGTTGCCTGACAGGTGGGGCAGGGCGAGGCCGTCGCCGAGAAACGGCGGATGCCTCTCGGTAGAGATTCCGCCGGACTGAACCAATGGTCAGTCCGGCGGGGCTCAGGGCTGGCTCAGACGAAGCCCAGCAGGCGCGGGAGGAACAGCGAGAGTTCCGGCACGAAGGTGGTGACCAGCATCACAGGGAAGGCCACGAAGGCCATCAGCGCCAGCGCGGGCGCCACGGTCTTGTGGATGGATACCCTGCCGATTCGGCACGCCATGTAGAGGATGGGCGCCACCGGCGGGCTGTTGGCACCGATCACCACCGAGCAGGCCACGATCGAGGCGAAGTGCACCGGATGCACGCCAGCGCTCACCATCAAGGGCAGGAACAAGGGCGCAATCACCACGGTGACCGAGACATCGTCCATGATCATCCCGGCGACGATCAGAAACAGGTTGACCACGATCAGGATCAACAGCGGATTCTGAATCAGGGTGGTGACCAGCTCGGTCAATTCCTGCGGGACACGCTCGGATGCCAGGATGCGTCCGATCATGAAGCTGAACAGCAGGATCAGGATCACCGTGCCGGTGGTTTCCGCCGCTGCTACCACGCTGCGGGCAAAGGTGCCCAGGGTCAGATCCCGGTAGATGAAGAAACCGATCATCATGGCCGAGAAGGCGGCCACCGCGGCGGCTTCGGTCGGGGTGAACACACCGCCGTAGATGCCACCGAGAATGATGATGGGCAGCGACAGTGCCGGGAAGGCACGAAGGGTTGCCTTGCCTTTGCCGGGAAGTTGCTCGAAACCATCGCCCGCGGCGCTGCTGACTTCATTGAAGAAGCGCCCGACACTGAAGCGATTGGCGATGATCAAACCGAGAATCAGCAGAATCGCCGGCCCCACCGAGGCGGCGAAACAAGCTGCGACCGACTGACGGGTGACCACCGCGAACAGGATCATGGTGATCGATGGCGGAATCAGGATGCCCAGCAACGATGAGATACCCAGCAACGCCGCCGAGTAGCTGCGCGGGTAGCCGCGTTGCTCCAGCGGGCCGATCATGATGGTGCCGATCGAGGCGACGGCGGCGGTCGCCGTGCCGGCAATGGCGCCGAAGATGCCGGACGCCATCACCATCGAGGCACCCATGCCACCGCGGCGCTTGCCGATCATGACTTCGATGAAGTCCACCAGGCGGCGGGCGATACCACCGCTTTGCATCAGGTAGCCGGTCAAGACGAACAGCGGCAGGGCGATCAGGATCACCGAGTCGAGAGAACGGTAGCCCTGCAGCATCAGGGTATTCAGGTTGGCGTCGTAGGCGTAGAGCATGTACGCCAATACGCCGGCGAATGACCAGGCGACGGGAACGCCGATGACCATCAGCAGTATCAACAGGCCGATTGCAATAAAACCTTCCATCTCAACGCTCCTCTTTGCCCAGCTGCTTTATACCGACCAGTGATGCAATCAGGTCTCTCAGCGAATAACAGCTGCAGCCAACGGCGGCGAGCATGATGGATGCCTGAGGCAACCAGAGCGGAATGCCCATACCCGGGGTCGATTGCGGACGGCGGATGCCCCAGCTCAGCATGCGATAGGCGAGCACCACGAAGAACAGGCAGATCAGGAATGAAATCAGGGAAATCAGGGCCTTGTGCATCAGTTTGAGTCGTTGGTCGGTGATCTTCAGTTCAATGAAGTCCACCTTGAGGTGCTCGTTGCGCCGACAGGCAATCGTGCCCCCGAGCATGTAAAGCCACATGCCGAACAGCATGATCAGCTCCAGCAGACCCACCACCGACCAGCCGAACACATAGCGTGCCAAAACCAGAAAGAGCATCAGTCCCACCACGAGCATACTGGCAACGAAAGCCGCGGCCTCGAGCAGCCAGCCCACGCTTTTATCCAGTCCGGAAAAGACTTTTATGATCATTTTTTCTTCCAGCCTATGAAAAAACCGGCCCGCAAAGCGGGCCGGTTGGGGAGTAAATCTTGAATACGCTGATTACAGCGGCGAGGCGTTCTTGCGGATGGTATCCATGATTTCGGGGCCGATTTCCTTATCCATCAGCGGCCAGACCTTCTCGCGCGCTGCCTTGGCGAATTCGCGGATCTGCTCATCGCTAGGCTCGAAGTACTTCATGCCGGCTTCCTGGGCCTTGGCGATGTAGTGGTCGTCCTGCTGCTTGGCGGCCATGAACTGGTCGTTCATGATTTCGATGGCGGCATCGCTGACGATCTTCTGTTGCTCTTCGCTCATGCCTTCCCAGGTGTCCTGGTTACCGGACAGCACGCCGGTCATGAAGAAGTGCTTGGTCTGCACGAAGTAGTCCAGCGAGTCGCGGAAGTATTCGTAATCCCAATAGATCACGTTGCCGGCTTCACCATCGACCACGCCGGTCTGCAGGGCGGTGTAGACTTCGCCCCAGTCGATCGCGGCGGTCTGGTATCCCAGCGCCTGCATGGTTTGCGGTGCAGGGAACACGGTCATGGTGCGCACTTTCAGGCCATTGGCGTCGGCAATGTTCAGCGCGTACTTGCCGCGCGAGCCAACACCGTTGAAGCCTTCTGGCCACGGGCCGAAAAACTTCAGGCCGATGTCCTTATAGATGCCGCCCAGCATGTTGTTGACCCAGCCGCCGGGGCTGTAGGCTTTCAGCGCCTCATCCCAGGACAGGGTCATGTAGGGCGTGTAGATGACGCCGATGCGCTTGTCGTAGGAGGTCATCGGCCAGTTCAACATCAGGTCGACGTCGCCGGCGACATGCAGGTCGAATACTTCCTGCTGGCCACCGAGTTCGTTCTGGTAGAAGACCTTGGTCTTGATATCACCGTTCGACTTCTGCTCGATCAACTCCCCCCACTTCTTCAGCGCTTCACCGGCCGGTGAGCCCTGGGTGCCGGAGTCGGTGGCCAGTTTCAGTGTCAGTGCATAGGCGCTGGTGCTCATAAGGCAGGCGGTCGCTGCCGCGCTGGCGAGCAGGGCCTTCAATGTGACTTGGATGTTTTTCATCTTTATCATCTATTCAATCCTTACAATCTAATGGATGCCACGAGTTACGTTGACAGGCCGGTTGCATGGGCTAAACCAAGCAGTTCCTGCCTGTCTGACAGGATCACACCTCCAAACTGTGCCACCAGCTTCCAACTTCTAGATTCGAGCGCCGTCAGACGCTTCAGCAGTGCCTGGCCGAGCCGTTCGCTGCGCATTGCCTCGACCCGCGCGGCGCCAGCAACTGCCGGTAATGCCCGGCCAAGCTTGCGCAATTGTCCGGCAGAGCCTTCAGGCTCGAACGGATCAGCAGCACTTCAGCGATACCTCTTTCTCCGTGCTGCAGAAGCGGACGTATTCGTCGCTGCAGTTACGAATCGAGCGGTCAGGCCGCACCGCAGAGCACCGTGATGACGGTCGAGCGCGGAAATCCATGTTACGAGTGCGGGTATGGCAGCGTGTTCTGGATACGACGGTTTCGCGCTTAAAAACGCTGCTGCAGATCCCACTATTGATCTATGTCAATAGTGGCTGCAGGACCTGGGCGCAGCAGCGCACGGGGGCAGAGCTGGGGCCTGGTGACGCTTGGCCGTTCACCTCCATGGGGCGCTTGAAGCGAAGGCGCTTGTGCGCCGTGAGAAGAGTTCAGGTGCCAGACGACGCGGCGTTTTCTCGACGCTTCAGGCACGAGGCGGCGAAACAGCGAATTGCCGGTACGCCGCTTCGTCCTGCGTCAGCGACTGGCCCAGCTCTCCAAGGACTTCGTTAGGGTGTGATGACCGGCGCGAATGGCCAAGGCGACTGTGCCTGGCTGCTTTGTCGGCCAGAGCTGGCGAAAGAAATCCTTATTGCGTCAGGTACATGTATTGACCCGTTAGCAAGCGTGCCGCTGCTCTTTAGCTTTTATGAGTGGTTGCTTGGATGGACTTACCCCTATCAAACCGGACACCGACACCCCGTTAAGTTGATGCCTCAGCCAAGCGCCTGAATTCCCGAGGCGAGCGGTATTTCAGTGCGCTGTGTGGATGTTCCTCGTTGTAATGCTCGAA